>NZ_RZTE01000007.1:23552-133469 GCF_003997415.1 Mesorhizobium sp. M7A.F.Ca.MR.245.00.0.0
GGAAGACGAGCCTGCCTCCCCACCAATGATGGCGTTCGAGCCAGGGGAACTGCGGCAGCTGTTGGAGGATGAACCCGCTTCCCCATCGATGATGGCGTTCGAGCCAGGGGAACTGCGGCAACTGTTGGAGGATGAACCCGCTTCCCCACCGATGATGGCGTTCGAGCCAGGGGAACTGCGGCAACTGTTGGAAGACGAGCCTGCCTCCCCACCAATGATGGCGTTCGAGCCAGGGGAACTGCGGCAACTGTTGAATGATGAGCCTGCCTCCACTTGGGCACAAATCAATTCGACCCCACATGCGCGAGCGGACGGTGTTCATCAGCCAGCCCAGGCGCCCTGGCTCCCTGAACGCAGAAGATAACTTTGCGGAGGAGCGGTCACGCAACTGTCGGCGGCGCCGGGCCTCAGGGTGAATGGAGAGGATGGTGTCGCGTGAAGGCGCAACACGCGTGCTGACCGACCTGCATAGTAGGAAGTCGTTCATTGCTCCCAAATCGTATGTGAGGAACATTCCTGTCCCGGCTGCACCGCGCGATGCTAGGTCGCGTTGTTCAGCGGGCCAAGCCGATGACACCTACGAAGCTACTGATCGGGCAGATCGCCGTTGTGTGCGCAATTGTCATTATCGGCGTATGGACGGCAACCCAATGGTGCGCTCAAATGCTGACCTACCAGACGCCTCTCGGCGCACCATGGTTTCTCTTCGCCGGCTGGCCAATCTACAAGCCGTGGAAGCTGTTTGAATGGTGGTTCCACTTCGATGCTTATGCGCCGGAGGTCTTCGACAAAGCCGGTACGCTTGCAGGCGCCAGCGGATTCCTGGGCTGTGCCGCCGCAATCGCAGGCTCGCTTTTGCGCGCGCGACAGCGCGGGTCGGTTACGACCTATGGGTCTTCACGGTGGGCCACGACTCATGAGGTCGAGACGGCAGGGTTGTTACGGCCGGCGGGCGTTTTCCTCGGTAGGCTGAACGATCGCTATCTGCGCCATGACGGCCCGGAGCACGTCATGGCATTTGCGCCGACGCGTTCGGGCAAGGGCGTGGGGCTGGTTGTTCCAACGCTACTTTCCTGGACCGGGTCTGCCATCATTCATGATATAAAAGGCGAAAATTGGCAGTTGACCTCCGGCTGGCGGTCGAAATTCTCGTACTGCCTTCTGTTCAATCCGACCGACCCGAGATCGGCACGCTACAACCCGCTGCTGGAGGTGCGCAAAGGCCCAGATGAGATCCGGGACGTTCAAAACATCGCCGACATCCTCGTCGATCCCGAGGGCGCGCTGGAGCGACGGAACCACTGGGAGAAGACCAGCCATTCACTCCTAGTTGGCGCCATTTTGCACGTGCTCTACGCTGAAGAGGACAAGACGCTAGCCCGCGTCGCCACCTTCCTGTCGGACCCGCAACGCTCGTTTGCCGCAACGCTACGGCGGATGATGACGACAAACCATCTCGGGACGGGGCATAACCCTCAGGTCCATCCCGTAGTGGCCTCGGCGGCTCGCGAACTCCTGAACAAGTCGGAAAACGAGCGCTCAGGCGTCCTCTCGACCGCCATGTCCTTTCTTGGGCTTTATCGTGATCCAACGGTCGCGGCGGCCACTTCGTCCTGCGACTGGCGCATCGCTGACCTAGTGGATGGAGAGCGACCGCTGTCGCTCTATCTGGTCGTGCCGCCTTCGGATATCTCGCGCACCAAGCCTTTGGTGCGACTGATCTTGAACCAGATCGGCAGGCGGTTGACGGAGCGTCTGGAGGGGGACCCGAAGAAGAGCCGTAAGCATCAGCTGCTCATGATGCTGGACGAGTTTCCGGCGCTCGGTCGCCTCGACTTCTTCGAAACGGCGCTCGCCTTCATGGCAGGTTATGGCATTCGCTCCTATCTGATCGCACAATCTTTGAACCAGGTTTCAAAGGCCTATGGCGAGAACAATGCTATTCTCGACAATTGCCACGTGCGAATTGCCTTTTCCTCCAATGACGAACGCACGGCCAAGCGCATCTCGGATGCCCTCGGCACCGCAACCGAACTTAGGTCGATGCGCAACTATGCGGGCCATCGGCTTGCGCCCTGGCTTTCACATGTCATGGTGAGCCGCCAGGAAACCGCGCGCCCGCTCCTGACGCCAGGCGAGGTGATGCAATTGCCGCCGTCAGACGAATTGGTCCTGGTTTCTGGGTTGCCGCCGATCCGCGCCAAGAAGCTGCGCTATTATCAGGATCAGAATTTCACAGATCGGGTGCTGCCTGCGCCGGTGCTGCACGACGGACCCTATGCGGACTGCCCTGCATCACGCCCGGACGGCTGGACTGGACAAGTGTGCAGCGTCGATAGCCGACTTGCTGCGGACGAGGAAAGCGCCGACGCGCCAGTTGAAGACGAGGGAGGCGTTCAGCAGCAACGCCATCCAAGCCTGCCCGAAGAAGACGTTGTTGTCTCTCAAGAGCCCGATCAGGCCGATCTGTACAAGCCCGCAGACGATGACAGCGAAGCGCTCGCGGACAAGCGTGTCATGGATCGGATTTCCACTGCGGCCCGCGCCTACGGTATCAACGAGGGCAGGGGCGACGATGTCATTCCCGGCTTCTGAAGTCCGCTGAGTTGCAGAGCGCACCTCAGCGTAGATAACGGCCATAAGCAATTTTGAGCGTCTGGCCGATGCTTCTCCCGTCGCCGGCGCAACGCCGGGCCGTCGGAACGAGCCGCATGAAGCCGCACCGCATTCGCCATCAGTTTCTGCTTGAGCCGGAGCTCAGCGAGAAACTGGACAACCTCAGTCGCGATCCGTCAACGACCAAATCAGCGATCGTGGCGAAGGCGATCGAGGCGTTCATCGAGCGGCGTGGCGAGAGCGAGTTCGATCGGCGCTACGGCGTAAGGCTTGACCGGCTCTCCCGCGATCTTGCCCACGTCAGGCGCGATTCCGAGGTGATCCTGGAGAGCCTGGCGCTCTTCATCCGCTTTTCGATCACCCTTCACGCCCACACGCCGGTCCCGGATCGGGCAACGCAGGCTATTGCCCAAGAGCGTTTCGAGAAATTCGTTGAGAAGGTCGGCCGCCAGATCGCTTCCGGCAAAAAGTCGCTTAGCAAAGACAATGGTGGGGGAGGGGAAGGATGAGCTCTCATCCCGAGGCCGACCACCGGCGGCGTGTCATGCTGCGCACCGCCATGGGTCCGGCAATCACCGAAGCCCTGGCCGATCCGTCCGTCATCGAGGTGATGGTCAATCCCGACGGCGCGCTGCGACTCGACCGGTTAGGCGAAGGTCGGGTCGATACCGACGTTCACATGCACCCGTCCGAGGCAGAACGTATCATCCGCCTGGTTGCTTCGCACGTGCGCGCCGAGGCGCACGCCGACAACCCGATCGTCAGTGCCGAATTGCCGTCTGGCGAACGCTTCGAAGGCCTGCTGCCACCTGTGGTGTTGGCGCCATGTTTTGCCATCCGCAAGCCCGCCGCGAAAGTCTACACCCTGGCCGACTATGTTGCCGAACGCATCATGCTGCCGCTGCAGGCCGATGCGCTGAAAAAGGCCGTCCGCGAGCGGCGCAACATGCTGATCGCCGGCGGCACTTCCTCGGGGAAGACAACACTCGCCAACGCTCTGCTTGCTGAAGTCGCCGAATGCGACGATCGGGTGATCCTGATCGAGGACACACGCGAACTGCAGTGCGCGGCCAGGGACTGCGTTGCCCTGAGAACAAGGCGGGGCTCGGTCACCCTTGCCGATCTCGTGCGCTCGACGCTGAGGCTCAGGCCGGACCGCATCATCGTGGGCGAGGTGAGGGGCGCGGAAGCGCTCGACATGCTGAAGGCATGGAACACCGGGCACCCAGGCGGCATCGCTACCGTACACGCCAATTCCGCGCGCTCGGCTCTCTATCGCATTGAGCAACTCGCCCAGGAAGCGGTGGTCACCGTTCCCCGCCGGCTCATCGCTGAGGCGATAGATCTGATCGTCTTCATAGCGGGACGCGGCTCGTCGCGCCACATCGACGCAATCGCCGAGGTCACCGGTCTCGACGGCAGCGGCGATTACGCCGTTGCCCCGCTCACGCTTTCGCAACTCCAGCAGCTTTGAAAGGCCTTCCTCATGCGCAAGAAGCTTCGCTTTCTTTCGTCCACAGCGCTCGCGTTTCTTAACACGGCCCCGGTTTATGCCGCCGGCTCCGGCATGCCGTGGGAGCAGCCGCTGCAGCAGATCCTGGAGTCCGTGCAGGGACCGGTCGCCAAGATCGTTGCGGTGATCATCATTATCACCACCGGCCTGACGCTTGCCTTCGGCGACACCGCCGGTGGTTTTCGGCGCCTGATTCAGATCGTCTTCGGTCTGTCAATCGCCTTCGCGGCATCGAGCTTCTTCCTCTCCTTCTTCTCCTTCGGTGGTGGGGCGCTCGTCTGATGGCCGCCGGGGAGCAGCATATCGAGGGCTTCGCAGTACCGGTCCACCGGGCGCTGACCGAGCCGATCCTGCTCGGCGGGGCTCCGCGCGCGGTGGCGATCCTCAACGGTACAGTGGCCGCGGCCATTGGCTTCGGCTTGCAGCAATGGATTGCTGGTCTGGTGCTTTGGATCGCAGGCCACTCGTTAGCGGTGTTTGCCGCAAGACGCGATCCGGACTTCGCCAGCGTGCTTGTGCGCCACCTACGTCTGAAGGGGTGGCTTGCATGCTGAACCTTTCGGAATATCGAAGCAAAGCCGACCGGCTTGCCGACCATCTACCCTGGGCTGCCTTGGTGGCGCCCGGCATCGTGCTCAACAAGGACGGCAGCTTTCAGCGGACGTTGCGGTTCCGCGGCCCGGATCTCGAAAGTGCGACGGAGGCTGAACTCGTCGGCATTTGCGCCCGGGCGAACAATGCTCTCAGACGCCTTGGCTCTGGCTGGGCATTGTTCTTTGAGGCCGAGCGCACAGAAGCGCTGGGCTATCCGAACTCGCATTTTCCTGACGCCGCGTCGTGGCTGGTCGACGAAGAACGCCGCGCTGCTTTCGAGGGGAAGGTAGCGCACTACGAGAGCCGCTATCATCTGACCTTGGTGTTTATGCCACCGCCGGACGCCCAGGCGCGCGCAGAAAGCGCGCTCGTCGACTCTCATTATTCCCGAGGAGAAAGAGACTGGCGCCAGGATCTGGCGAGGTTCCGTGACGAGACCAACCGCGTGCTCGATCTCTTCTCGGGTTTCATGTCCGAAGTACGCGTCCTCGATGATGCTCAGACGTTGACCTACCTCCACGGCACGATTTCGCCTCGTCGCCATCCTATCATGGCCCCGGAAACGCCGATATATCTGGATGCAATCCTGGTCGATGCGCCGCTTACCGGTGGCCTGGAGCCGATGCTGGGTGAGCAGCATCTTCGCACACTGACCATCCTCGGCTTTCCGAACCTCACCCGGCCCGGAATCCTCGATACCCTCAATCATCAGGATTTCGCCTATCGCTGGATGACGCGCTTCATTCCGCTCGAGAAAACGGAAGCCACGAAGACGCTGACGCGATTGCGCCGGCAGTGGTTTGCCAAGCGCAAATCGATCGTGGCAATCCTACGCGAGGTCATTACCAACGAGCCGGTCCCGCTTGTCGATAACGATGCCGACAACAAGGCGCTCGATGCCGACGAAGCCCTTCAGGCATTGGGCGGTGATCATGTGAGTTTCGGCTATCTCACCACCACCGTGACCGTGTGGGGCGAGGATCGCCAAGCCGCTGCAGAGAAGCTTCGCGCGGTCGAGCGCATCATCAATGGGCTCGGCTTCACCACGATCCGAGAAGGCGTCAATGCGGTCGAGGCTTGGCTCGGCTCATTGCCTGGCCATGTCTACGCTAACGTTCGCCAACCGCTCGTTCATACATTGAACCTTGCCCATCTCATGCCGCTGTCGTCGGTTTGGGCCGGTCCTGCGACAAACGAGCATCTCGCGAAAGTCACCCAAACCGAAGCGCCACCGCTTTTCGTTGCCGAGACCAGTGGGTCGACACCGTTTCGGCTTTCCACCCACGTCGAAGATGTCGGCCACATGCTGGTTGTTGGTCCGACCGGCGCCGGCAAGTCGGTTCTGCTTGCTCTGATTGCTCTGCAGTTCAGGCGCTATGCCGGCGCCCAGGTTTATGTCTTCGACAAAGGCAATTCGGCCCGTGCTGCAACACTTGCCATGGGTGGAGAACACCACGCGCTAGGAGCGGACGGTTCCCTTGCCTTTCAGCCACTGCGCAGCATCAACGACCAGGCTAGCCGAAGCTGGGCGGCCGAATGGATCGCCAGCCTTGTTGCCCACGAGAACGTCACCGTCACGCCGGAGGTGAAGGAGGCTATTTGGTCAGCGCTGGCCAGCCTTGCCACCGCGCCGGCGCAGGAACGCACACTGACCGGTCTTTCGGTCCTGCTTCAATCCAATGCGCTGAAGACCGCATTGATGCCCTACACGCTCGACGGTCCCTTCGGCCGCCTGCTCGATGCCGATCATGATGGGCTGGCCTTGTCGGATGTGCAGTGTTTCGAGACCGAGGAGTTAATGCACAGCCAAGGCGCTTTGCTGCCGGTGCTTACCTATCTGTTCCAGCGACTTGAGGAACGGTTCGACGGACGGCCCACGCTGATCATGCTCGACGAGGCGTGGGTCTATCTCGACAATCCGCTGTTCGCCGCCCGCATCCGCGAATGGCTGAAGGTGCTGCGAAAGAAGAACGTGTCGGTTGTCTTCGCTACGCAGTCGCTGGCTGATATCGCGGGCTCTGGCATAGCGCCGGCAATCATCGAAAGCTGCCCGCAGCGCATTTTCCTTCCCAATGATCGTGCCGTGGAACCCCAGGCGCGCACAGCCTACGAGCGCTTCGGTTTAAGCGAGCGGCAGATCGAATTGATCGCCCGCGCCACGCCGAAGCGTCAGTATTATCTGCAATCGCGCCGCGGCAACCGTCTGTTCGAGCTCGAGCTTGGCCCCATCGCTCTTGCGCTTTGCGGTGCTTCCGATCCGGCCACGCAGACTCTGATCGACAGGATCATGTCCGAAGACGGGCAAGGCAGCTTTGCCTCGCAGTTCCTGATCGCGCGCGGCCTCGATTGGGCCGGCGAACTTCTCAAGCAATTCCCTCAACCAGACAAGGAGCAATTCTCATGATGCGGCGACGCCTTCTCTCCGGCCTGATCACCGTTTCCCTGATCGCCAAGCCTATGGCCGACTATGTGCAGCCCGCCTACGCCCTTATCGTGTTCGATCCGTCCAATTATGCGCAGAACGTGCTGACGGCCGCGCGCGCATTGGAGCAGATCAACAACCAGATCCAGTCGCTGCAGAATCAGGCGACCATGCTGCAGAACATGGCGCGCAATCTTCAGCGTCTGGATTTCTCTTCCGTTGGCCAACTCACCGGTTCACTCCATCGCATCGACGGCTTGATGGACCAGGCGAGTGGCCTCAGCTTTGATCTGGGCAAGCTTCAAGACCAGTGGCGCAGCCAATATCCGGAAAGCTACGACGCCACGATCAAAGTCAGCGATGTGGCGAGTGCTGCGCGGGAGCGTTGGCAAACCGCCATGCAGGCGTTCCGCCAGACCATGGGTGTCCAGTCGCAAATCGTCGAGAACGTCCGCGCCGACGGCGATCTGCTCGCCGATCTCGTCAACCGCAGCCAAGGGGCGGCCGGTGCGCTTCAGGCAAGCCAGGCCACCAACCAGCTGATGGCGCTTTCGACAAAACAGCAGATGCAGATCCAGACGCTGCTCGCAACGCAGTTTCGAGCTGAGGCCGAGGATGCCGCCCGCAAGGCCCAGTCAGACGAAGCCGCCCGCGAGATGACGAAGCGGTTCTTGGGTACCGGCTCGGCTTATCCCGGCAATTAATCACGAGTTCATCACGACGAGAAAGGCAGCGGCATGAACGACCTTGGCGTCATCGATCGCTTCATGGAGACCTTCATCCGCTACATCGACAGCGGGTTCGGTCTGCTATCGGGCGACCTCGCCTTCCTCACTACCATTCTGATCGGCATTGACATCACACTTGCCGGCCTGGCGTGGGCGCTCGGCGACGAAACCAGCGTTCTCGGCCGGCTTGTCCGCAAGGTGCTCTATGTTGGCGTCTTCGCCTTCATTCTGAACAATTTCAAGAACCTCGCCGATATCGTTTATCGTTCTTTTGCCGGTCTCGGGATTAAGGCGTCGGCCGGCAATCTGTCGGCAGACAATCTCTTGCGCCCGGGCCGCATTGCCGCGACCGGTTTCGAAGGTGCTTGGCCAATGCTTGACCAAGCCAGTCAGCTCCTGGGCTTCCCGGAAATCTTCGGCAACGCACTGACCATCTTCGTGCTGCTGATGGCCTGGTTCCTGGTTATCATCGCCTTCTTCATCCTTTCCATCCAGCTTTTCATCACCATCCTAGAGTTCAAGCTCGCCACGCTGGCAGGTTTTGTTTTGGTTCCATTCGCACTTTGGAACCGTTCAGCGTTCCTGGCCGAACGCGTGCTCGGCCATGTTATCTCGTCAGGCATCAAGGTGATGGTGCTCGCCGTCATTGTCGGTATCGGCTCCACGCTCTTCGGGGAGTTCGCTTCCGCATTGCAAGGCAAGGAGCCGGATCTTGCCGGTGCCATGTCCCAGGTACTGGGCGCACTGGCACTGCTTGGCCTTGGCATTTTTGGGCCGGGGATCGCGTCGGGTCTCGTCTCAGGCGCACCGCAGCTTGGGGCGGGCGCCGCCCTCGGCACGACCGCGGCGGCAGCGGGTGTATCACTCGTTGCTGGAGGCACAGCATTTGCTGGCGCGCGTATGGCAACCAGCGGCGGTCTCGCCGCCATCCGAGCCGGCACAACAATGGGATCGGCTGCTTCCACGTCATGGCAGATCGGGCGCGCAACCTCGCCCGACGCTGGCCTCTCCGGTGTGGCTGCTGGAATGCATGGTGTAACCAGTGCAGCTGGCGGCGCCGCTATACGCATAGCGCGATCCGCCACTGCAAGTGTTGGGCGCAACGCCGATGCCGGGCGCGATGCCGCGTGGACCGCGACCGGCGGCGCGCCGACAGCGTCAATGACCGAACGCTCTGCCGGTTCGGCCACTGTTTCGGCGCCGACGTGGGCAAGGCGCCTACGTTCTGAACAGACCGCCCGGGCAAATCGCCACGCTGCCATGCAAGCTGTCCGAGACGGAGACCGGCCGGGAGGCAGCGCCAACCCCTCTCTCAACGACAAGGATGACTAGATGCTCTTCAAGCGACCCGTGCACCGTTACGGCAAAACACCCGAACCGGTCACGCCGTATCAAAAAGCCGCCCAACTGTGGGACGAGCGCATCGGCTCATCTCGACTGCAGGCCAGGAACTGGCGGATCATGGCCCTTGGCTGCCTGGCCTTGGCGACCGGGCTTTCCGGCGGACTCGTATGGCAGTCGATGCAAAGCCGTGTCGTGCCTTATGTCGTCGAGGTCGATGGCTTCGGCGAGACGCGCGCCGTCGCGCCGGCGGTCCGGAATTATGAGCCCTCGGATGCTCAGATCGCCTGGCATCTCGGCCGCTTCATCCAGAATGTCCGTTCCGTTTCCACCGATCCGGTTTTGGTTCGGCAGAACTGGTTGGCAGCGTACGACTTTGCTAGCGATCGCGCAGCGCTCTTCCTCAACGAATACGCCAAGGCGAACGACCCCTTCGGTCAGATCGGAACGCGCAGTGTTTCGGTACAGGTCACCAGCGTGGTCAGAGCCTCCGAAAGTTCATTCCAGGTCAAATGGACCGAGCAGGTGTTTGAGCGCGGAAGCCTTGCCAGCACGATGCGCTGGACTGCGATCCTCACGATCGTGATCCGCTCGCCAAGCAATACGGATCAGCTGCGCAAGAATCCGCTCGGCGTCTTCATCAATGCCATTGACTGGTCACGCGAGCTCGACAGCGCCGTCCCAGCCCCCCTTTCTCCGACGGAGTCCACCAATGAAAGGTAAAATGTCACCGATTCGTGCCGTGCTGATCCTATCGGTGTCGGCAGCGGTCGTTTCCGCTTGTGCATCGAAGAAGGTGCCGCCGCCTGAGATTTCCTATGACGCTGCCGACTTCAAACCGGCCGCGATCGAAAAAGCGCCGGAGAGGCCGATTAGAATTGTCGAGGTGCCAAAACCACTGCCGCTGCCTGGCCAAATGCAGCCCGAGCCCGGCAAGGCCGAGGACAAGCGCCCTCCTGAAGAACGCGTCGCTGATGCCAACAAAGCCGCGACCCAGCAACCCACCAAGTACGGGTATGTTAATGCAGTGCAAGTCTACCCCTTCACCGATGGCGCGCTTTATCAACTCTATGCCGCGCCGGAGCGCGTGACCGACATCGCTCTGCAGCCGGGCGAGAAACTAACCGCCG
Organism: Mesorhizobium sp. M7A.F.Ca.MR.245.00.0.0; assembly: GCF_003997415.1. Classification (NCBI taxonomy): domain Bacteria; kingdom Pseudomonadati; phylum Pseudomonadota; class Alphaproteobacteria; order Hyphomicrobiales; family Phyllobacteriaceae; genus Mesorhizobium; species Mesorhizobium sp. M7A.F.Ca.MR.245.00.0.0. The sequence goes on from NZ_RZTE01000007.1 coordinate 33,897, forward strand.
TGTCGGCTGGCGACACCGTGCGCTGGGTCATTGGCGATACCGCAAGCGGCACCGGTGACAATCAGCGCACCCATGTTCTGGTAAAACCCTTCGCGCCGGGTCTTGCCACCAATGTCGTCATTACGACGGACCGGCGGACCTATCATTTGCAGCTTCAAAGCACCGAGAAGACCGCAATGGCGGCAATCTCCTGGACCTACAGCCAAGACCAGATCATCGCGCTTCGCCAGCGCAATGCTCAAGCCGAGGCAGTTACACCGGTCGCGTCGAACATCGCGCTCGAAAACCTTCGCTTTCGCTACTCAATCAGTGGCGACACACCGCCCTGGAGACCGACGCGAGCCTTCGACGACGGCAGCAAGGTCTATATTGAGTTCCCTCGTCGCATAGATCAGGGCGAGGCGCCACCACTCTTCATCGTCGGCGCAGATGGGAGCAGCGAGCTCGTCAACTATCGCGTGCGCGGCAACTATTACATCGTCGATCGGCTCTTCGCCGCGGCCGAACTTCGCCTCGGCACCAAGCGGCAGCAGGTGATCCGCATCAGCAGGATTGACGGCAGGCAACCGCAACGGCGGATCTCGCTCTTTCGCGGCAGCCGGCGAGGTGAGGGCTCATGATCGAAAATTCCCGCTCTGGCATCCCGCCGAAACTGGATCCCGAGGAACTGCAGCTTCGGGCCTCTCCCCGCCGCGTGGTGCGGTTCAGGCGCGGTGTGATCATCGCTATCGCAGCGCTCGGATCCGGCGCTGTCTTCGGCGTTACCATGATCGCCCTCCAGGGGCCGGCCCTTCGCATCAGGGATCAGGCGGAAGATCTCTACAACACTGAGCGCAAACCAACCGCCGAGGGACTCGATACGCTTCCCCATGACTATTCCGGCATGAAGCCAAAGCCTCCCGTCCTTGGGCTACCTTTGCCGGGCGACCTCGGCCGCCCCATCCTCGAGCGGCAGCGCCAGCTCGGCATCGTGCCGGGCCAAGACATCTCGGCCGAGGAGCAGCGTCTAGCGCAGCAGGCGATCGAAGCGCGTGAATCGCGGGTGCTTTTCCGCGTCGAAAATCGAGCTCAACAGACAGATGTCGGAGAGAGCGTGCAAACTGCTCAGCATCCATTTGAGGCGCTTCCCCAATCCGAAGCAGGACGCGCGTCAGCCTCGGTGGCGGCGGCGGAAGGCGACCAGAACAATCAGCAGCGAAAGCTTGATTTTCTCAGCCAGCGGAGCACTGGCGGGATCTACAATCCGCATGCGCTTCAGACGCCGATCTCGCCATATCAACTGATGGCTGGCAGCGTGATTGCCGCCAGCCTGATCACCGGCATCAATTCCGATTTGCCGGGCCTTGTCGTCGCGCAAGTCACCGAAAATGTGCACGACACGGTCACGGGCAACATATTGCTGATTCCGCAGGGCTCACGTCTTATCGGCGTCTACGACAGCGTCGTCGCGTTCGGGCAAAAGCGAGCGCTGCTGGTCTGGCAGCGCATTCTGCTGCCCGACGGCTCGTCGGCCGAAATCGACAATCTGCCCGCGAGCGACACCGCCGGCTACGCAGGGCTGGAAGACAAAGTCGATTTCCACACTTGGCAGATGATCAAGGGAGTGGCGCTTGCCACATTGCTCGGTGTCGGCACAGAATTCAGCCTCGGCGAAAACGAGAGCGATCTGGTCAAGGCGATCCGGGAATCAGCCCAGCAGAACGCCAGTCGAGCCGGCCAGCGCATCACCGAAAAAAACCTCAATATCCAGCCCACCATCGTCGTCCGCCCAGGTTGGCCACTGCGCGTCATCGTGCACAAGGACATCGTGCTGCGGCCATACGCCAGTTGAGCAGGAGTTATCATGGCTGACCTGAAACTTGGAAAACTTCCGGACCGAACAGCTTCGAAGATCACCATTACCGTCAGCGCGGAGCTGAGCCAAACACTCAAGGAGTATGCTGCACTTTACCGTCAGACCTATGGTCAGTCTGAAACCGTGGCAGAACTCATCCCTTTCATGCTGGCGGCGTTTCTGGAAGGCGACCGAGCCTTTGCCAGGGCCAGAAAAGAACGTCTGCCGACGGAGCTTGCCGGAAAATCGTGACTCCTCCGCTAGGGCAGCTGGAACATTGCCTAGCTGTCGCGACCTACCTGCTCCTCGCGAAGCATAGGATCAAACCCCTTGGAATGTAGGTATGCGCAAGAGAGGATGTGGAAGGAGATACCGCGCAACAGCCTAAGTTTGCATTTTCGATTTGATGCGGTAGTCGCCTATGAGCGGTCAAAACGAACGCAGCTGGTTCGCCGATCGACCAAACGGCGAGCGCACTGTGCTTTGCTCAGACCGCCACCGAGTGCCTCGCCGTTCCCCCTTTGAAATATGTATCGAACTTGGCCGCGATGGTTCGAATGAAGGGGCGACTTTCAGTCCGTACGAGGAAACTGTCACCATCGAATTCAAGCGCTCGGGCAGGATCGTGGAGTGCGATGGACCTCGAGCGATGAAGGAGCTGCTCGCCGGCTTTGCCGAACCGCTCCACCAGATCGACTGCCGAGAAGGCAAAATCACACATCAGCCGCTCGATGATCCAGCCACGGACGCGATCGTCGTCGGAAAGGGCAACGCCGCGGACGGCAGCCAACCCGCCATCCGCAACCATGCGCCCGTACCCGGCAGTCGAAGCCATGTTTTGCACGTAGCCTTGGCGAAAACGACCGATGGACGAAGGGCCAAGTCCGATCAGTGTCGGGCAGCGATCCTCAGTGTAGCCCTGAAAATTGCGATGCAAAACTCCTGCGCGGGCCGCTATGGCCAGCGCATCGTCGGGCTTCGCGAAATGATCGAGTCCTATTGCCTCATATCCCTTGGCGACAATTGCCCGCGCCGCGAGTTGAGATTGGGCGAAACGCTCAGTGGGACTCGGCAGCCATGCCTCGTCGATCATCGTCTGATGCTTCTTGAACCAGGGCACATGTGCGTAGCCGAACAGGGCCATCCGGTCTGGCTCCAAGGTCAGTGCCTGCGCCACCGTGGAACAGATCGTCTCGCGTGTCTGATTCGGGAGCCCGTAGAGCAGGTCCAGATTGACCGATTCGACGCCCCGCGAACGAACCCCGTCGACGACTGCCTTGGTCTGCAAAAAACTCTGCTCACGATTAATTGCTTTTTGCACTTGCGGATCGAAATCCTGCACGCCGAGGCTCGCCCGGGTTACGCCGATTTGAGCAAGTGCATCAAGGCGCGCCTTGTCCATGTCGTTGGTTTCGATTTCGATGCTGACCGTAGCATCCGGGAGAAAGTCGAAGCTGTCCCGCAAGGCCGCTCCAAGAGCAACCATATCATCGGGCCTCAGAATAGTTGGCGAACCGCCACCGAAGTGGATTGCACGGACATGTGCCTTGCCGCTCAGCAGACCGGCAATCGTGACGATTTCGGCATTCAGCGAGCGCAGATAAGCGGCCACCGGCTCATATTGGTGCGTCTGCTTGGTGTGGCAGGCGCAGAACCAGCAGAGCTTGTCGCAGTAAGGAATGTGCAGGTACAGCGAGATTTCGTCGCCGCTTTCCAGCGTCTCCAACCAGCCACGGTAAATGGCAGCATCGATCCCCGAATGGAAATGCGGCGCCGTCGGATAGCTGGTGTAGCGTGGGACGTTCTCGCTGAGTTTGACAGCTATTTCCGATTGCATCTCGCGTTCACCGTGTTGCCCGCCGGAACACTGCACGCATCGCTGAAGCAGACCCTGATCTCGATCAGCCGCGCTCATGGACAAACCGCCGCAGGATTTCTCTACCCTGGATGGGTATCCTGCCGGCAGTTAGGATCGGGTAAGGCGAACGCATGACCTTTCGGCAAGACATTCATAGTTCCGGCATTCCTGTTCTTTGCTTCCCTTGCGAGGCACGGCGTCGCGGTGTCTGCGGTGCGCTCGATCCAGACAATTTGGTTGGGCTCGCCAAGACTTGCTCGCGTCGCCGGATCGAGTCAGGAATGGAGTTGACCGGCGAGGCACAGAACGTCGACAGCTACTCCAACGTGCTTTCAGGCGTTGTAAAGCTATCAAAGAGCCTGTCGGATGGGCGCCAGCAGATCGTCGGTCTCCAGTTTGCACCGGATTTTCTGGGACGTCCTTTCAAGGTGGAAAGCTCGATCAATGCGGAAGCGGCAACAGCAGTCACGCTGTGTTCGTTTCCGCGAGCGGCCGTCGAACGGATGATGAAGGCGTCACGGGAATTCGAGCATCGCCTGCTCAAACAGACGCTGAATGAACTCGATGAGGCGCGCGAGTGGATGGTGACGCTGGGGCGCAAGACAGCTCCGGAAAAGGTGGCGACTTTTCTCCTCATGATGGCCCGGAATATCGATTCCAGTCTCGATGCGGCTTCCGGGTCGGCGTCCTTCGATCTGCCGCTGACGCGTGTCGAAATGTCTGATTTCCTTGGAATCACCAACGAGACCGTGAGCCGCCAACTGACGCGATTGCGGGCTGACGGGGTGATTCGGATTGAGAACGCACGCCATGTGACGGTGGACAGCATAAGCCGTCTGGAGAAGCGCTGTGGCGGCGGACGCGAGCGGCCCTAAGCGGCGAGGCCATGTCGCATGACTCCGGGGCGGGCCGTGTTTGCCTTTTAATGCGATGTTGCCGCGCCTTCGACGAAGCGGCGTCACGGTCGAGACAAACAGCTTTCGGGCTTTGATAGGAACGTGACCAATCGCCAGGTGTGTTTCGGCACATACCGGCGAAGCATGGTCCTTAATCTGCCACGGCTCGGCGGAACGATCGCGTTCGTTTCCAATGGGATCCGAACAACGTTTGGCAGGGCATCGGCAATAGCATCCAACGCGCGCAGGGCCTCAGCTTTCGCCTCAGCGATCGCGTCTGCGCCCGCCCAACCCAGGGAACGCCTTCCATGAGGGGGGTGAGCCCGCGCTGCGTTCCTCGTTCATTCGCCACCTGCTGATTGCGCCGCCGACACAAAATCTTGCGGCCTGACATAGATCAGGGCGAGGGGGCGGCGGCTGCGCGATTAGTGCGCTGCGGATTTGGCATCCACCAGATTCGAGATCGGGATCTGCAATGAAATTCGGCACAGAGATCGTCCTTCTAAGCGTGTTCGCTTTTGCGGCCCTGGTGGCCGCCGGCTTCGGCGTGGATGAACCTTTCCGCCGACACATGTGGGTGTTGTTCTTCGCAGTGGCTGGTTTCACTGCGATCCTGTTGCGCAACACGGAGTTCAAGCCAGCAGCTCCGATTGACCCATCCGCTTACATGGATGGTCCGATCCGCTACGGCGCGATCGCCACCGTGTTCTGGGGTGTCGTCGGCATGCTGGTCGGCGTGGTGATCGCGCTGCAGCTCGCCTACCCCGATCTCAACATCCAGCCCTGGTTCAATTTCGGTCGTTTGCGGCCGTTGCACACATCCGGTGTCGTCTTCGCCTTCGGCGGCAACGCGCTGCTTTGCACGTCTCTGTATGTCGTGCAGCGCACCTGCCGCGCCCGCCTCTTCGGCCGTGATCTGGCCTGGTTCGTCTTCTGGGGCTACCAGCTGTTCATCGTCATGGCCGCGACCGGCTACCTGCTCGGCATCACCGAGGGCCGCGAGTACGCCGAACCCGAATGGTATGTGGATGTCTGGCTGACCATCGTCTGGGTCGCCTACCTCATTCTGTTCCTTGGCACGATCCTGAAGCGCAAGGAACCGCATATCTACGTGGCCAACTGGTTCTACCTGTCGTTCATCGTCACCATCGCGATGCTGCATGTGGTCAACAACCTGTCCATACCAGTCTCGTTCCTGGGCTCCAAGAGCTACTCCGCCTTTTCAGGGGTCCAGGACGCCTTGACGCAATGGTGGTACGGCCACAACGCGGTCGGCTTCTTTCTCACCGCCGGCTTCCTCGGCATGATGTATTATTTCGTGCCCAAGCAGGCGAACCGGCCAGTCTATTCGTACCGGCTGTCGATCGTCCATTTCTGGGCGATCATCTTTCTCTACATCTGGGCCGGGCCGCATCACCTGCACTACACCGCCTTGCCCGATTGGGCGCAGACGCTCGGCATGGTGTTCTCGATCATGCTGTGGATGCCGTCCTGGGGCGGCATGATCAACGGCCTGATGACGCTCTCCGGCGCCTGGGACAAGCTGCGCACCGATCCGATCATACGCATGATGGTGATGGCCGTCGCCTTCTATGGCATGTCGACCTTCGAAGGCCCCATCATGGCGATCCGGGCGGTCAATTCGCTGTCGCATTATACCGACTGGACCATCGGCCACGTCCATTCGGGCGCGCTCGGCTGGGTTGGCATGATCTCGTTCGGCGCAATCTACTACATGGTGCCGAAGCTCTGGAACCGGCAACGGCTCTACTCGTTGCGGCTGGTCACCTGGCATTTCTGGCTGGCGACACTTGGTATCGTTGTCTACGCCGCGGTGATGTGGGTATCCGGCGTCATGCAGGGCCTGATGTGGCGCGAATACGACGAGCAGGGCTTCCTGGTCTACTCCTTCGCCGAGACCGTCGCCGCCATGCACCCCTACTATGTCATGCGCGCCATCGGTGGGGCCATGTACCTCTCCGGCGCGCTGATCATGGCCTGGAACATCACCAGGACCATCCTCGGCCACCAGCGCGAGGAGGAGCCGATGCCGAGCCCCGTCGCCATCCGACCTGCGCGATCAGGAGCCAGGTAATGGGCTTGATGGACAAACACGCAATCATCGAGAAGAACGCCACGCTTCTTCTCGTTGGCTCGCTGCTCGTGGTGACGGTCGGCGGCATCGTCGAGATCGCGCCTCTCTTCTATCTCGACAATACGATCGAGAAGGTGGAAGGCATGCGCCCCTATTCGCCGCTCGAACTTGTCGGGCGCAACATCTATATGCGCGAGGGCTGCTACCTCTGTCATAGCCAGATGATCAGGCCGTTCCGCGACGAAGTTGAGCGCTATGGCCACTACAGCCTAGCTGCCGAGTCCATGTACGATCACCCCTTCCAGTGGGGATCGAAGCGCACCGGGCCGGATCTCGCCAGAGTTGGCGACCGCTACTCGAATGCATGGCATGTCGCGCATCTTACCGACCCGCGCTCGGTGGTGCCGGAATCGATCATGCCGAGCTATGGGTTCCTGAAAGACACGCCGATCGACGTGAAGGATTTCTCAACGCATCTGGTCGCCAACAGGCTTGTAGCCGTCCCTTACACCGATGACATGATCGTCCACGCCAATGCGGATCTGGCGGCGCAGGCCGATCCCAATGCCGACACATCAGGCCTTGAGGCGCGTTACCCAAAAGCCAAGATCGGCGACTTCGACGGCAACCCGCAACAGGTCACCGAAATGGATGCCCTGCTCGCCTACCTGCAGATGCTTGGCACACTGGTCGACTTCAAAAATTACGACGAAGCCGCCGGCTACCGCTGAGGAGAACGCTGATGACCTACAATTTGATGCGGGCGTTTGCCGACAGCTGGGGCCTGGTTGCGATGGCGCTGTTCTTCGTGGGGTGCATCGCCTTTGCCCTACGCCCCGGCAGCCGAAGGCTGGCCGACGAAGCGGCCCGCATTCCGCTCGAGGACGAGTGATCATGAGCGACGAGCATATCGATGAAATCTCTGGCGTCTCGACCACCGGCCACGAATGGGATGGCATCCGGGAGCTGAACAACCCGCTTCCCAGATGGTGGGTTATCACCTTTTACGTCACCATTGTCTGGGCGATAGGCTACACCATCGCCTATCCAGCATGGCCTCTGTTGCACTCGGCGACGAAGGGTGTGCTCGGCTATTCCAGCCGCAACGAGGTCAGGAACGAGCTGACTGCGGCTGAGGCCGCCAAGGGCAAATATATCTCGGCGGTGGAGTCCAAGAGCGTCTCGGAGATCTCCGCGGACGACGGCCTGCGCGAATTCGCAATCGCCGCCGGTGGCGCCGCTTTCAAGGTCAATTGCGTACAATGTCACGGCTCCGGCGCCCAAGGTTCCAAGGGCTTTCCCAATCTCAACGACGACGACTGGCTATGGGGCGGCAAGGCCGAGCAGATCCAGCAGACGATTACGCACGGCATCCGCTTCGCATCCGATCCGGACACGCGCCTGTCGGAAATGCCGGCCTTCGGCGACATCATTACCGCCGACCAGATCGCACAAGTCAGCGCCTACGTGGCCAGCCTTTCCGGCAAGGTCCGCGATGCAAGTCTGATCCAACCCGGCGCCAAGGTCTTTGCCGAGAACTGCGTCGCCTGTCACGGCGACAATGCAAAAGGCAACAGGGAATTCGGCGCCCCCGACCTGACCGATGCGATCTGGCTCTATGGATCCGGTGAGACAGCCATCGCCGCACAGGTCCGTGCGCCAAAACAGGGCGTCATGCCGGCCTGGGTTGGCCGTCTCGGCGAGATCAAGGTCAAGGAACTTGCAGTTTATGTCCATTCGCTTGGCGGCGGAGAATAGGAATGGAAGTCCTATTCTTCGGTCCCCCCTGCCAAGCGGACGAGGCCCGGCGTGAGCCGGGCCTCGACACCATCCCTAATGCGATCTGCACAACCCGGCAAGGCTATCCTACCGCGAGGCTTTACGACAGGTGCCCCTGACATTGGCTGGGAAAGTGGAGTTGCACATGCGTGATAAGACGCAGTTGACACGGCTCGAAACAGAAACTGTCAATTCCGCCAAAACCCGCAAGCCGCTTTATGCCGCGCGTCAAAAGATCTTTCCGAAGCGCGCCTCGGGCAACTTTCGTCGCTTCAAATGGCTGGTGATGACGATCACACTTGGCATCTACTACCTGGCTGCGTGGCTGCCTTGGGCTCGCGGTCCATTTGCCCCGGACCAGGCAGTCCTGCTCGATCTCGCGAACCGGCGCTTCTACTTCTTCTTCATCGAGATATGGCCCCAGGAATTCTTCTATGTGGCCGGCCTCCTGGTCATGGCGGGCGTCGGTCTTTTCCTGATCACCTCGACTGTCGGCCGTGCCTGGTGCGGCTATGCATGCCCTCAGACGGTGTGGGTCGATCTGTTCCTCGTCGTCGAACGTGCGATCGAGGGGGACCGCAACGCCCGCATGAAACTTGACGCAGGTCCCTGGACCGCGCGCAAGCTCATGCTGCGTGTGTCCAAGCACACCATCTGGCTGGTCATAGGGGCGGCGACTGGCGGCGCCTGGATCTTCTACTTTGCCGATGCACCGACGCTGCTCGGCGAGCTCTTCATCGGCACTGCGGCGCCCGTCGCCTACATCACTGTCGCCGTCCTGACGGCTACCACCTACACGTTCGGCGGTCTGATGCGCGAACAGGTCTGCACCTATATGTGCCCGTGGCCCCGCATCCAGGCGGCCATGCTCGATGAAAATTCCCTCACTGTCACCTACAATGACTGGCGCGGCGAACCGCGTTCGCGCCACGCCAAGAAGGTGCTGGCCGCAGGCCAGCCCGTGGGCGACTGCGTCGACTGCAATGCCTGTGTCGCGGTCTGCCCGATGGGGATAGACATTCGCGACGGCCAGCAGCTCGAATGCATCACTTGCGCGCTCTGCATCGACGCCTGTGACGGCGTCATGGACAAGCTCGGCAAGGAGCGTGGGCTGATCGCCTATGCGACGCTCTCCGACTACAACGCCAACATGATGCTGGCGACTGCAGGCGGGTCCAGCTCAGTCAATCCATCGCTGATCAGGACCGCTGATGGCCTGTTCTCCGACAAGGTGGCGCATTTTCACATCCGCAAGATCTTTCGGCCGCGCACCTACGTCTACATGGGCTTGTGGTCGCTGATCGGCCTCGGCCTGCTCTATTCGCTGCTGACGCGCGATCGGCTCGAACTGAACGTATTGCATGATCGCAATCCCCAGTTCGTCACGCTGACCGACGGATCCATCCGCAATGGCTATACCGTCAAGCTGCTCAACATGATCCCCGAGCCGAGGACGATCGTCGTAACCATGCAGGGCCTTGAAGGCGCTGACATGGTCGTCGTCGGCGACGACATCCCCGCAGGCCGTTCCTTCGCCATTCCGGTCGACCCCGACCGCCTGAAAATGCTGAGGGTCTTCGTTCGCCAGCCGGCGGACCAGATCCGCGCTCCGGCACAGACCTTCAAGTTCCGCGTCGAGGACAGAGCCAGCTTTGAGTCGAACGAGTACACCGCCACCTTCAACGCGCCGGAGCCCCTCAGATGACTGCCAATGTACAAAAGCCTCGTGAATTCACCGGCAGGCACATGCTGGTCATCATCCTGGCCTTTTTCGGCGTGGTCATCGCAGTCAATCTGACCATGGCAACGCTCGCCAGCACAAGCTGGACTGGCCTCGTCGTCGAAAACACCTATGTGGCGAGCCAGCAATTCAACAAGAAGGCCGAGGAAGGACGGGCGCAGGCAGCACTTGGCTGGACCGGCAAGCTGACCATCGCATGGGGCGAAGTTCGCTATGGCCTCGCCGACGTCGCCGGCAAGCCGGTTCCCTTGCACGGCGTCAAGGTGCTGTTTCGCCATCCCGCGTACGAGAAGGAGGACAAGTCGGTCACCCTCGCACCCGCCTCGGGCCAGGAATTCGCAGCCCAGCACATGCCGAAGGACGGCGTCTGGATTGTCGAAGTCGACGCCGACGCCGGTCTGGACAAACCGTATCGCGACGTCCGCCGGATCATGATTTCCAATGGAGCGCTGCAATGAGTTGTTGTGCACCGGGCGCCGAAATGGCGCTTGATCTGGTCAACACCGGATCGGTCCTGCCGTCCAGCCAGGAGATCAGGCTGGCGAGCCGATCGCTTGGCGATGATCTTCACCAGACCGATCTTTCAGTACCGACGGTTCATTGCGCAGGCTGCATCCAGACGATCGAGACGGCGCTGGGAAAGCTCGATCGCGTCGAGAGCGCCCGCGTCAACCTGTCGACGAAACGGGTCTCTGTCCGGTGGCGTGGTGACGAGGTCCCACCGTTCGTCGTCGCGCTTGGGCGGCTAGGCTACCAGGCGCATCTCTTCCCTTCCGAGGTCGGCGACAAGGACAGGACGTTATCGGATTTGATCCGCGCGGTCGCGGTTGCCGGCTTTGCGGCGGGCAACATCATGCTGCTTTCGGTCTCGGTCTGGTCCGGCGCCGAAGGTGCTACCCGCGACCTGTTTCACTGGGTCTCGGCGCTGATCGCCATTCCTGCCCTCGCCTTCGCCGGCGGCATCTTCTTCCGTTCGGCCTGGAATGCTTTGCGCCATGGCCGCATGAATATGGACGTGCCGATCGCGGTCGGTGTTTCGCTCGCCTACGCCATGAGCCTCTACGAGACGATCAACCATGGCGATCACGCCTATTTTGACGCGTCGGTATCGCTGCTGTTCTTCCTGTTGATCGGCCGCACGTTGGATCACGTGATGCGCGAACGTGCCCGGACCGCTGTGAAAGGCCTGTCCCAGTTGGCCGCACATGGCGCCATGGTGCTGCGCAGCGACGGCGCGCGCGACTATTTGCCGGTCGGCGAGATCGAACCAGGCATGCGGTTGTTGATCGCAGCCGGTGAGAGGATCCCCGTCGACGGCAAGATCATCCAGGGAACGTCGGATCTCGACTGCTCGCTGGCCTCAGGCGAAAGCACGCCGAAAAACGTGGCGCCGGGCGAAGCAGTTCAGGCCGGCGTGCTCAATCTTACCGGCCCGCTGACGATTGAGGCGACAGCCGCCGCGAAGGATTCGTTTCTGGCGGAAATGGTTCGTCTTATGGAAGCCGCAGAGGGCGGCCGCGCGCATTATCGCCGGATCGCCGATCGCGTTTCAGCGCTCTATGCCCCGGTGGTTCATCTCACAGCCTTCGCGACGTTCCTTGGCTGGATGGCGGTGACCGGCGACTGGCACCGGGCGATAACCATCGCCATTGCCGTTCTGATCATCACCTGCCCGTGCGCGCTCGGCCTCGCCGTACCGATCGTTCAGGTGGTCGCCGCGCGGCGCCTGTTTGAGAACGGCATCATGGTAAAGGACGGTTCTGCCATGGAGCGCCTGGCGACGATTGATACAGCGGTGTTCGACAAGACCGGAACGCTCACGCTCGGCCAGCCCCGGCTGGTCAATGCATCGTCGATCGATCCGGCCATGCTGGCAGTCGCGGGAGACATGGCTACGCATTCCCGCCATCCTTTTTCAAAGGCCATAGCCGGTTTTGCCCATCCCGGCGGGCAGTACAAATTTGATGCCGTCACCGAGCATCCAGGGTTTGGAATCGAAGCCACTGGAGCCGGAAGCACCTGGCGGCTAGGCCGACGCGGATGGGCTGGATGGAGAGCCCGGACCGGTGGTGAAGGCAAACATGGCGGAACCGTGCTGACAAAAGACGGGTTCATTGTCGCGACCTTCGATTTTGAGGACGCGCTGCGCGCAGACGCCAAGGCGGCGATCGGGCAATTGAGCCATGCCGGGGTGTCAGTGGAAATGCTGTCGGGCGATACTGCGGGTGCCTGCGGTGAAGTCGCAGAAATGCTGGGTGTCAAGGACTTCGTTCCGTGCCTGCTGCCATCCGGCAAGGTCGAGCGCATCGAGACCCTGGCGAAAGACGGACACAAGGTTCTGATGGTTGGCGACGGCCTCAACGACACGCCGGCGCTCAGCGCGGCGCATGTCTCGATCGCTCCAGCTACCGCCGCCGACATTGGCCGCAATGCCGCCGACTTCGTATTCCTGCGCGAAAGCCTTCTGGCAGTGCCTCTCGCGCTGGACGTCTCGCGCAAGGCGGGACACCTGATCCGCCAGAACATCGCGATTGCGATCGTCTACAATGCGGTGGCAGTACCAATCGCCATCCTCGGGCACGCCACGCCTTTGTTAGCGGCGATTGCCATGTCTGCCTCATCGGTGCTTGTTATTGGAAACGCATTGCGCTTGCACGGCTTCGGGGCGAATGCGACGCTGCAAGTTATTCAAAAAGTCGGACGCTCCGCAGTCAGCTATTCGGCATAATCCTCGTGACGACGTTGCTCTATCTCATACCAGTGGCCCTTTTTCTGGGTGCACTGGGTGTGTCCGGCTTCGTCTGGGCATTGCGAAGCGGTCAATACGAAGATCTCGACGGAGCCGCCGAGCGGATACTAATTGATCGGGACGACAAACCGGAACGCTGATTTCAATCCGCTGTGCATAAGATGCGCGGATCGCGCTCGTCAGTCGAGCCGGCTCGGTCGGGAACAAGCTGTCCATGCTCCATGCTCCATGACCATCTTGACCTAAGCTGCACACTACATTTGTGAAAAGCCTCTGTCGTGCGAAGGACTGCCTCCCATTGCACCCAGTATGAGGCGGCTGATGCCACGAGAGTACCTCGCGTGGCCGGACGAGAGCTTGGCCATGTGCGCACGGGTTCCAAAGTGGAACGTCACGGTCGATCACCTGACCGTGAACCGCCAGTGCCGATTGGTCATGTCTGGCTGATCCAGATCAGGGTCATACTCATCGGTGTGTTCTATTGACCAGTCTTCGACGGAGAAATGCATGACTTACGGAAAGATTGGTCGTCATTATCAGCACCTTCACGGTTCTGGGTTTTCTGTCGTGTGGTCGGCCATGCCTTGTGCTTACGGCGCAGCCATTAGCTGACCGGCGTCGTGTGTATCTCGCTTGCTGGCTGACCATCCGCGTGGCTGCGCGGACACGGGGGCCGATCAACAGCTTTCGCCTTTGATGGGTTGTGTGCGTCGTTGCCGATCCATCCCGATTCCCGGCCCGCGCCTTGAGGCTATGCGACGGTACCGGAACCCAGCGCACGTCACGCGGTTCCGCGCGCGTGGTGTCCGCTCGTCACGACGATGAACGAACAAGCGGCTGGAGTACCATGAACACCGTACACATCATCGACTGCCACAATGCAAATGACTACTTCGCCGACAGGCAAGAGGGACCGATCGTGCAGCACTTGTTAAAGGCTGTCAACATCCGCGCGGAGCTCCACATGGCGTTGAACCGAACGAAATTTGGTGAGGCTGTAGTACGAGCGATGGAGGCGGAGTGCGACGTGCTTCACATCGCCGGGCACGGCAATGGTGACGGGATCGCTTCGTCCAGTGGGCGAAGTGGCCTTCTTTGGGCTGACTTCGTAGAAATGTTCCAGGGCTCGCATCCAGCGCCGAAGATCCTCGTGATGTCAACGTGCTGCGGAGCATCATCGGGGTTGGGACGTGCGTTTTCGAGATCGATCAACCGTCCGAAGTTGATCATTGGTTCGAGTGACGCGCGCTATTTCGACGACTATGTCGCCGCGTGGGCTTTGCTCTATCGGCGACTAAATTGCAAGGACATCGACATCGAAGCCATGCAGCAGGTTCTTGATGAGATATGCGCGGTCGTGGATAAAAGTTTCCGCTACCTTGGCTGGGATGACGAGAGAGAGCGCTACGTTCGATACCCTCGCAAGAGAGCCCGCTTCGACGTCGTGGAGCGTGAGTAGTATGCGCAAGGGTTCCAGGTGGAATGTGGCGATCGATGCGGCGCGGCCGTGGCTGACCAGCGTCGCGAGTGTCTCGCTTGCTGGCGGCGATCTGCGCGGCTGCGCGGCCAAAGGGCGGGATCGGTTAGCCGCATCCACCTCTGAGCGCTTTGAGTGCTTCGTTGCCGATCGATGCGAATCTCCCGGCCCAGCGCCTTTAGGCAATGCGGCGGCCACGGAGCTCATGTCACTCGGCTCAGTTCCACCGTTACACGAGGATAGGCGACCGGATGGCGGCACGCTGATGGGCTCTGACGATAATTTTGACATCGTTGTCGTTGGAGCCGGCCCGGTCGGCCTTTCGTTCGCTGCGTCGCTTGCCCAAAGCGAACTCAAGGTGGCAGTTGTTGAACAGAACACATTCGATAGTCTGGCGAATCCGGCTTTCGATGGTCGCGAAATCGCGCTGACCAACGCTTCGATCAGAACCCTTCGCGAGCTCGGCGCCTGGGATGTCATCCCGGCTTCGGACAAATCAGCACTTCAAGGCGCGCGCGTGCTCAACGGCTCGAGCGCATTCGCTCTTCGTTTCGATCCTCCCAGCAACTCTGGAGAACCGCTGGGGGTTTTGGTTCCAAATTGCCGGATCCGCGAGGCGCTGTTCAAAATCGTCCGCTTGCAGGATCGCGCCCGGCTGTTGTGCGGCCACTCGGTCGTCGATGCAACAAACAGCCAAGAAGGAGCAGTCGTAACGCTCTCTAATGGCGCGCGTTTAACTGCTCGGCTGGTTGTTGCCGCGGATTCGCGTTTGTCCGCCACGCGTGATCTGCTAGGCATCGGCGCCGATATCAACCGGCTTGGCCACTCGATGCTGATTTGCCGAGTGAGGCACGAGCGCGCCCACCACCAGATCGCCATCGAATGGTTCGATCACCATCAGACGATAGCGATGTTGCCCCTCGCGGAGGGCATGTCGTCGCTGCTGCTCACATTGCGCTCAAACGAGGCCTATAGACTGCTTGCCTTCGATGATGATTTGTTCCTGTCGGAGTTGACGAAACGGTGTCGAGGGCGCCTTGGAAAAATGACCTTGGCAAGCAAGCGCCACACCTATCCGCTGGTCACGACCTGGGCGCACAAATTCCGGGCGCCGAGCGCCGCACTCATCGGCGACGCTGCCATCGGCATGCACCCGGTGACCGCTCACGGATTCAACATCGGTCTCAGCAGCCAGAAGCAACTCGCCCGTGGAATCATGACTGCGTGCCGCGACGGCCGCAATGTTGGCGACCCCGACATGCTGCATATATACGAAAGGCGGCTGCGCCTGTCGGCGGCGCCGCTCTACCATGCAACGAACATATTGATTGGACTCTACTCCAGAGACCACCTGGCGGCACGGCTTGCAAGGCATCTGGGGCTTCGCTTTGCCCAACATGTTCCCCTTGTCCGGCATGGGATATCGGCGGAGCTCCAGCGGTGATACTGCACCAGCAGTCGCATTTTTGCGCGTGCTGGGCGAGCGATGGGAGAGAGTGCATGATGCACCGGAGTAATCCTGCTCCCCGACGCTGATCTCCGATTGAAGAATTAACCCGTCCTTCAGGGGGGCTGCATAGGCTGCGGACAAGCAGGAGTAAGCAAGCTGACCCGTCCAGCCTTGGAAAAGAAGATCCGCTGGAGGCGAGAATCCTTCAGGACCAGCTCGCTGATCTGAGGGCAGGCCTTTTCGTCTCAATGCCGATAAGCATTGTGCTGTCCGGGCTGATTTTGACCGTGCAGGCCCTTTCCGGGAACGGTCTTGCTGGCGCGGCCTGGTTTTCGGTCGTTAATGCGATAAATGCCGCCCGCCTTGCACTCGCCCGTCATCAGCTGAAGGAACCCGGAGTCCAGGATGATCTGACACGGGTTTGGCTGCGGCTTCGCTGGTTTGGCAGGCTTGCTCTTCTGGCGGGATTCACCTGGTCATTCCTTGCCATCCTAACGGCTGGATACACGACGTCTCAAGCATCGCTGCATCTAATAATTCTGGCGGGCATTTCAGCTGGCGCGGTCACGTACGGCAGCTCATATGCTGCGGCAGCGATATGCTTCATCACACCGCCACTCCTCATTGCCGCCGCATGTTTGCTGACGAAGGGAGCCCCGGAAAACTACATTCGGGCTTTTGCCGTCCTGCTTTTCGAGGGCGGCCTGGTTCGATCCTCGTTCGTTGGACAAGCGCGCTTCCGTGACGCGAGCCGCCTGAGACATCAAGCCGAGCGGCTTGCCGCGGAAATGGAGCGCAATTCCAGGGAGGACCATCTTACCGCGCTCCTCAACAGGCGGGGCCTCGAACATGCAATCGATCAGTTTGAGAACACCGATGGACCCTTTGTGGCCATGCTGATTGATCTGGACGGGTTCAAATCTGTCAACGGTACCTACGGTCACAGAACGGGTGACGAGCTGCTTGCCAGGATCGCCCGCCGAATAGAGGAAGAAGCACCGGAGGGCTCAACGCTCGCCCGCATCGGTGGGGATGAATTCGTGCTGGTTTTTTCTTCGCGAAAGAATTCTCCTTCTCCCACCAATCTCGCGTCCAATCTCATAGCCAAGCTTGCTCGCCCCTATCCTGGGATCGCATCCGTCCGCATTGGAGCGTCTATAGGAATCTACTTGGCTGAAAACCCCGGACTGACGGAAATGTTGTTGCGGGCCGACATCGCCCTTTACACAGCTAAGCGCCGCGGCAGGAATGAATTTTGTCTGTTCGGTGCCGAGCTAGCCCGGGAACTGCAACGCCGCCAGTCAATCGAACGCGATCTTCATTCGGCGATAACGATGAGAAGCTTGGTCGCTTGGTTTCAGCCAATCGTAAGACTCGAAACTGAAGCCGTCGTCGGTTTTGAAGCCTTGCTAAGATGGTCTCACCCGCTTCACGGTCCCATTTCTCCGCCCGAGATCATGACAGCGGCACGCGAAACTGGAATGCTTCAGCTGCTAACTCAAACGGTATTCGCCGACTGTTGCGCTCTTATCGAGGGCTTGGTCAAAGCTGACCGTCGTGATGTTCGTGTGGCGATGAATGTTTCACCGCGCGAGTTGGAAGCTGGCGATATTGACGAGATGATTCTTAATGGTCTGGCGGCAAAAGACCTCCCTGCAACGATGTTCGACATCGAGATTACCGAAGAAGCCCCAGTGGATCCGGACAGAGTGGATGAAAAGCTCGGCCAGCTTTCACATGCTGGCATTTCTATCGCGCTCGAGGACTTCGGCACCGGTTTTTCGACGTTGGCATCGCTCAAGGACAGTCGGATCAGGAAAGTGAAAATAGATCAGGGCTTCATTCGCGGCTTAGCCAAGTCCCGGGAGAATCGGCTGCTTGTCAAAGCGGTGATTGATCTTGGTAGGACGCTCGGGATCGAGGTCATGGCCGAGGGCGTTGAAACAGAGGCAGATCGGCAAACTCTGTACAAGCTTGGCTGCAGAACCGCGCAGGGCTTCCTGTTCTCTAAGGCAGTGCCTCTCCATTTGGCACTTGATTCGGTAGTAAAAGAGCACGCGAAGGAGTTGTGACCGGCCTCTCCGTCCGTGCTGCTCGCGGAACTTTCATGTGGGGTGGACCTGACGCGCGAAAGCCGTTTCGGACGGTAGAGTTATTACGGGGGCGAAACTGAGCACGTGGTTTGGATAGCAGCAATCCGGTCCACCGGCGCACATGCAGCGGCTTCATGCAAGCGTTCAAGTTGCGAGATGAGCTTGAGTGAACGACGTCGGAGAATTGCGTCCCTTGGACGCTGGTTTCGCGGTTCCCGTAGGATTCGATTACGGGAAGCGTTCTTGGCTGCTTCTCGGCTCAGCGCTCATCCGGATGAACAACGTACCCGCGGTCAAGGTTTTCGCGACCTCAACCCAGTCACCATCCCGCAACAGCAGCGGTCGGGTCCTGATCAAGCGCTCAGCCTCAGCACAGGTGCTGGAGCAACGGTAGAGCGCGGAAAACGTGTATCGGAATGCGCTGGCTCACCATAGGAAGCTGCCACGGCATGTCGAATGTCCCCAGGGGGCGGGACCGTTCCCTTGCATTTGTCTCGATGACGGGCTCTCAAAGCTAAAGCCAAGAGAGCTTTATAAAAATCGCACCCGATCGGCTGCGCAACGACGACCAGCTGAGGCCCGATCGGGTGCTAAGGTCGTGCCAAAAAAGGCGCGTCACTGTCGCATTTCTAGCCGGCTTGCGATCGGACGTCATCTCTTGGCGATCGTTGCCCCTTCTCTCAAATGCGCTTAGCGGCGCCGACGGCGAATAGCGCAAGCTTTTCCACCCGTTTCTACTCCACTACCGAGACTCGTCACCAACCTCCTTTTATTCGCTTCCATATGGCCCATCCTGTCTCCAATCGAGGAGGAGCGCGAACATGGGCCAAGCCGTAGAACGTCTCAGTCTCGGGAATTCTTCTGCTCGCCAAACTGCCGTTGTCACCGGCACCATATTTGGCAGGGTGACAGTGAACGACAAGATATCAGGCGTTCTTGTCTGGGCTGAACTATGCTTGCAAGCCATAACCCAAAAATCGCCGATCCCTTTGAATTCGAGCCGGATGAATGGGTGTTTCAAAATTTTTGGCGGTTTTAGGCAGAACCCTCCGATGGCCCGCGTACCGGTCAAGCTTCGTGAGCACTTTAGGTTCGTCGATCAGGCATAGGTTTCTATCCCATGCCACATGCTGGCCGTTTGCCTAGTTCGGAAGCCCTCGAGAGGCGTTGCTCGTCTTGGTATGGCGTCGCCCCTTTTTCCGATCCATCGGCCACGGAGCTAGAATGCTGTCTAGCTGTTGCCGCCTACTTGGTCATCCGGCATGGAGATGCCTATATACCGACCTTCGAAAGGCTGGAATACGAGGTCGAACAAATGCGGCGGAAGCTCGGAAATCGCGAGCGAGCGCAGCGCGTGCTGGCCACGCTCAACCTAAATGGCTCGGACAGCTGGAGCCGTGAGGTTGGTTCTCAAGGCCTGGATGGCGCCGCAATCACATTCGCCCGGGCGGGGTAAAAGCGATTTTTTGAAGCCACTCGCGCTTTTGCGCTAACGAAGGTCCCGCGCCGTATTTGGGCCGGATCCATTTGTGGCCCATCAGAGAAGCAATTACCTTCTCCGGCGCCTCAACTGCCGTCAGCCGGTCCTCGAAAGTGTGTCGCAGGCTATAAAGACTATGCTCGGAAGTCGGCAGAAGTTCCTTGCTGGCGAGCACCTTGTTGACGAGCGCTGAAAGTGACGCGGCCTTGTCGCGATAACGAGGAAAGCCGTCCGGATGGAGCTTGATGGCTGCAAGTGCGCCGCCAACCAAGGGAATGTCACGGGCTGAATGACCGGTCTTCAAGCGACGGCCATTGGGGCGCACCCGCACATGCGGGATTTCTTGATCGAGGTGGATTGTTTCGGTGGTGAGGTTTGCCGCTTCAGAAAGCCTGAGTCCGGTATCGGCAATCACATAGATTAGATGGCGGGCTTCGTCATTGAGTCCGTCGAGCGCGCCTTCAGCGAGTATCTTCTCCTGAATGAACTCCGCTGTGAACGCAGCGCGTTGCCCGGGGACGGCGCCGGAAAGACGCAGGTTTCGAAAAACCGGCTCCAGCTTGAGCTGGTGAGTCAGATCGACGACGCGCAGCATTTTCGAAACATGGCCGATGTCCTTGTTGGCCGTACCGATATCAAGTCCATCCTCAACGATCCGCTTTTGCCACCACTCGCGGAACGCGATTGCGTCGTCCCGAGTGAGGCTTGCGATCTCCTTGTCGCCAATGACTCCAACCAGATTGGCAACTGCGCGCTTTTTGGGGTTACGCCATTTCTTGATTTGGTTAGGCGACATGGTCAGCAAGTTCTGTTGCTCGATCGTCTCGAATTCCTTGATAAGACCGCTCAGGCGGACCGCTGGCCGCTTCTCCCCACCCATGACGGCCGAGACGTCCTGCGCGTCCTCGATCGATTTTTTGTCGAGGAGCAGCTTGATACGGGCCATGAGTTCGTCGAGCGGCCCCGCTGCTAGTTCCTCGTTAGAGCGATAGGCCAATCCAAATGACCGCGCGCGCTTCCTCGCGGCTTCGAAACGCAGCCCCGCCTCGGCGGATTGGCCTTCCCGCAGTCTACGCCAATACGCCTCCAGCCCCGCGCCGAGGCTTTGCACTGCATCTCGCGCCCGTACACCGCGGGGATCGTCAGCCACGGCGACGCCCGTGGAAATGCGTACTAGGCAGCGGCGATCAAACGCCGCGAATTCCTTCGGCACCCTGCGGACGAGATACCAGATGCCTTCACGTTTATGCGGCTTTGGCGCTGCGGAACGTCGCATTATCTTTCTCTAATGTTACACAGTTTGTTACACAGTCTAAGATAAGTTTCGCTTCGCGCTGGTCAAGCGCAACAAGGAAGCTTTTGAAAGGAAACGATTATTATGGAAGCTAAATGGCGGAGAGGGAGGGATTCGAACCCCCGATGGGCTTGCACCCATGCCGCATTTCGAGTGCGGTGCATTCGACCACTCTGCCACCTCTCCGCGGTCATGGTCGGCCGTTGCCGGCGCGGCGCACTAGATAACGGCTGAACGGGCAGGTTACAAGGCCAATCCGTCAGTTATTTGGCTTGCTTGGCAAGCGGCGGATTCACGGGCTGGTGAGGTACAGCGAGACCCGAGGCAGATTGCCGACCGGTCACCCATCCTCAGCCCAGGGGGGCAACGCCGTGGGCATGTCGGCACAGCCGGTCCGTGCCCGCCAATGACGGTCTCGGAAACGGCGCGGCTGGTTTGCCTTGACTCGCCCCCAACCTTCGGTTAGGGACAGCGCGCAATCGGCGTGGAGGGTTCTTCCGCGCCGCTTGTTTTTTGAACCCGCAGACTGACAAAAAGACGGCTGAACTGCCTCAGGCGGTTCATCAAGGCCGACCGAACAGCGAAAGGCAAAAAATGTTCGCAGTCATTAAAACGGGTGGCAAGCAGTATCGCGTTGCCGCCAACGATCTCCTGAAGATCGAAAAACTCGAAGCCGCTGTCGGCGATATGGTCGAGATCGGCCATGTGCTGGCGCATGGCGAGGGCGAGAATGTCACGTTCGGCGCGCCGTTCGTCGACGGCGCGGTGGTCACCGCCGAAGTCGTCGAGCAGGGCAAGAACCGCACCGTCATCGCCTTCAAGAAGCGCCGCCGGCAGAATTCGCGCCGCAAGATCGGCCATCGTCAGCTTTTGACCACCGTGCGGATCTCCGAGATCCTGCTGGGTGGCGCCAAGCCGACGAAGACGGCATCGGTCAAGGCGCCGAAGAAGGTGAAGGCCGAGGCCGCCACCGAGGTGCAGGCGGAAGCCGCGCCGAAGAAGGAGCCCAAGGCCAAGGCAGCCGAGACAAAGGCAGCCGAGACCGCGGCAGCGCCGCTGTTCAAGGCGCCGAAGGGTGAGCCGGACGATCTGACCGTGATCAAGGGCATCGGCCCGGTCGCAGCCAAGGATCTCAACGAGCAGGGCATCATCACCTTCGCGCAGCTCGCCAAGCTGACCGACAAGGATGTCGCCAAGATCGA
The DNA here is from genome assembly GCF_003997415.1 of Mesorhizobium sp. M7A.F.Ca.MR.245.00.0.0. Lineage (NCBI taxonomy): Bacteria > Pseudomonadati > Pseudomonadota > Alphaproteobacteria > Hyphomicrobiales > Phyllobacteriaceae > Mesorhizobium > Mesorhizobium sp. M7A.F.Ca.MR.245.00.0.0. The sequence goes on from NZ_RZTE01000007.1 coordinate 55,845, forward strand.
CGAGCACATGTCCTTCAGCGCCGACCAGATCAAGGACTGGCGCGAGCAGGCCAAGGAATTGGCTGCGAAGTAATTTTCTGGCGACCAGGTCGCCGGATCGGACTTGAAACGGAACGCGAACGCGTTCATAAGGCCTTTTAGGCGCCTTGCGGCGCAACGGAGTTAGTTAGATGGCACACAAGAAAGCTGGCGGCTCGTCGCGCAACGGTCGCGACTCGCATTCCAAGCGTCTGGGCGTGAAGAAGTTCGGCGGCGAAGCCGTCATCCCGGGCAACATCATCATTCGTCAACGCGGCACCACGTGGCATCCCGGCGTCAATGTCGGCATGGGCACGGACCATACGCTTTTTGCGCTCGAGACCGGCGCCGTGACGTTCAACAAAAAAGCCAACGGCCGAACCTACGTATCGGTCAACCCGATTGCCAAAGCCGCGGAGTAGCCGGTTCCGCACTAGAACACCGGCGCCCATCTCGGGAACCGGTGTCTGGCAAAGCCAGGAAAAGGATCAGGGGAGATGGGTTTCCATCTCCCCTTTTTCTTGTGCCTGGAGGACTTTCAAATGGTTGCCGAAGCGGAAGACTCAGAAGACGAAAGTTACGCGATAGATTGTCCGGTGCTGGTCACCGAGCGGCTAGTGATGCGGGCGCCACACGAGGGCGATATCGCGCAACTGGTCGAGCTTGCCGACAACCGCCATGTCGCCGAAATGCTGGCCCGCATGCCGCACCCCTATGGCGAGGCCGAGGCGCGCTCTTTCCTGGCCATGACCAAGTCGCGCCGGGCCGGCATCGCTTATGCCCTGACGCTGGCCGGCACCGACACTTTCGTCGGTTGCGCCGGCCTCAACACCACCGATCGCGGGCTGGAGCTCGGTTACTGGATCGGCGAGCCGCACTGGAAGAAGGGCTACGCGACCGAGGCGGCACATGCGCTGGTCGATCTCGCCTTCCAGAGGACGTCGATCCAGGTGCTGCATGCCTCGACACGGGTCATCAATCCGGCCTCGCGCCGGGTCATCCACAAATGCGGGTTCCAGTATGCCGGCCAGGGCATGCTGAACTCGATCGTCGCCGGCCAGGTGCCGGTCGAGCGTTATCGGCTCGATAGGAAGACCTGGACCAGCCTGCGGAACTGGGTCCACTTTTGATGTGTGCCGATATTCAGGTGAGGCCGGCCTGCGAATGGCGGCTTCCTGCGCTTCCGGTGCTCACGTACTTTTAGTACGCTCCGCTCCGGTTCTCGGAAGCCACTATTCTCGGCTCGGCCTGACCTGAATCTCGACACACATCGGGTACGGCGCGAAACCAATGGGAGGCAAACTTGGATCAGCCCAGTTCGACCCAGACCGGCAGATGGTCCGAGCCGACGGCCTTTCGGTCGACCCACAGGCGCTGCAGGGATCTGGCGAGCGACGCGCTGGTGAAGATGTAGTCGATGCGCTTGTGGCGGCTGGGGTCGGTGGGTTGCTTGGGATCGACCCAGCTAATGAGATCGTCGCCGCTAGCGTTCAGCCGCAAGGCGGCATCGACGGCGAAGTCGGCGGTCAGCGGCATGCCGAATTCGTGGTCCGGCCGGCCGGCGAGTTCGACATATTCGGGCGAGCCGGCCAGCATGTTGAAATCGCCCATGCCGACAAAGGCTTCGGGATGCGGCAGTTCCGGCAGGCCGATCTCGGCGACCCCGGACAGCGCGCCGCCTTCTAGCGCGTAGTTCAGCATGCGTTGGCGCAGGAACTGGATCTGGCTGGCGCGTTCGACGGGGCTGCGGTGATCGAGATGGATGGAATAGAAGCGGATGAAACCAAGCGGCGTCTCGATCAGCGCTTCCAGCGCGCCGCGCTGGAAGTTCATCATCTCGAAGCTGCGGCTGCGCGGCAAAAGCAGGTTGCGCGACAGATGAATAGGCGTTTTCGACAGCACCATGTTGCCGAGCTGGAAGGTTTTCGTGATGGCGCGGCCATTGTCGATGTGCGAACCGATATTGGCCTCGAAATTGCTGCCATAGACGGCGAAGTAGTCGGGCAGCGCCTCGCCGATCTCGGCGACCATGTCGCGGCCGCCATTCCGGGGATTGTTGCGGGTCACCTCCTGCAAAGCGATCACGTCGGCGCCGCGCACGGCATCAGCGATGCGCCCGACATCGTATTGCCCGTCGAGGCCGATGCCGTACTGGATGTTGTAAGTTACAAGCTTCATTCCGGCATCTCTCCGGCCGATCCCGCGCGGCCATTGTCACAAAACGGCCTCGCCCTTCGCCGCGCCTTGGTTTAGAGCAAGGGCCAAGGTTTAGAGCAATGCCGCAAGGCCACTAGTAGAAACTGTACAATCCCATGAAATTTCTGGATCAAGCCAAGGTCTACATCCGCTCCGGTGACGGTGGCGCCGGTTCGGTGTCGTTCCGGCGCGAAAAATTCATCGAGTTCGGCGGACCGGATGGCGGCGATGGCGGCCGTGGCGGCGATGTCTGGCTGGAGGCAGTCAACGGGCTGAACACGCTGATAGACTACCGCTACCAGCAGCATTTCAAGGCCAAGACCGGCGTCCACGGCATGGGCCGCAACATGACCGGCGCCAAGGGCGCCGATGTCACGCTGAAAGTGCCGGCGGGAACGCAGGTGTTCGAAGAAGACAACGAGACGCTGATCTGCGATCTGACCGTGGTCGGCCAGCGCTTTCTGCTGGCCAAGGGCGGCAATGGCGGCTTCGGCAACCAGCATTTCAAGACCTCGACCAACCAGGCGCCGCGCCGCGCCAACCCCGGCCTGCCGGGGCAGGAGCTCAACATCTGGCTGCGGCTGAAGCTGATCGCCGATGCCGGACTGGTCGGGCTGCCGAATGCCGGCAAGTCGACATTCCTGGCCGCCGTCACCGCGGCCAAGCCGAAGATCGCCGACTATCCGTTCACGACGCTGCATCCCGGCCTCGGCGTTGCCCGCATCGACGCGCGCGAATTCGTCATCGCCGATATTCCGGGCCTCATCGAAGGCGCGCATGAGGGTGTCGGCATCGGGGACCGCTTCCTTGGCCATGTCGAGCGCACGCGTGTGCTGTTGCATCTGGTTTCGGCGCAGGAGGAAAATCCGGGCAAAGCCTACAAGACCGTGCGCGCGGAGCTTGAGGCCTATGGCAACGGCTTGACCGACAAGGTCGAGATCGTGGCACTGTCCCAGGTCGACACGCTCGAAGCCGATGCGCGCAAGAAGAAAGTCGCCTCGCTGAAGCGCGCCGCCGGCCGCGCGCCGATGCTGTTGTCGGCCGTCACCGGCGAGGGTGTCGAGGCGGTGCTGCGGGCGCTGATGTCGGTGGTGGCCGAGGCGCGTGCGCAGATCGCTGCGCCAGTCGAGACGCGCTGGGAAAAGTAGGACGATGCAGTCGCTGGGAAAATATCGGCGCATCACCGTCAAGATCGGCTCGGCGCTGCTCGTCGACCGCGCGACAGGCCTGAAGCGCGACTGGCTGGCCTCGCTCGCCGACGACATTGCGGCGCTGGCCAAGGGCGGCGCTGAAATCCTCGTCGTCTCGTCCGGCGCCATCGCGCTAGGCCGCACGATCCTTGGTCTCGGCAAGCGCGCCTTGAAGCTCGAAGAGAGCCAGGCCGCGGCAGCCGTCGGGCAGATCGCATTGGCCGGCGCGTGGTCGGATGCGCTCGGCAAGGGCAGCTTGAAATCGGGCCAGATCCTGCTGACGCTCGGCGACACCGAGGAGCGCCGCCGCTATCTCAATGCGCGGGCAACGATCTCGACGCTGCTCAAGATGAAGGCGGTGCCGGTCATCAACGAAAACGACACGGTGGCGACGTCCGAAATCCGCTATGGCGACAATGACCGGCTGGCGGCTCGCGTCGCCACCATGATGGGCGCTGATCTTTTGGTGCTGCTCTCCGACATCGATGGCCTCTATACGGCGCCGCCGGCGCGTGACCCTCAGGCCAAATTCATTCCGGTGGTCGACCGCATCACGCCCGATATCGAGGCGATGGCGGGTGCGGCCGCTTCCGAGCTGTCGCGCGGCGGCATGCGCACGAAGCTCGATGCCGGCAAGATCGCCACCGCCGCCGGCACCGCGATGATCATCACCTCAGGCACGCGGTTGTCGCCGCTGATGGCGATCGAACGCGGCGAGCGCGCTACTTTCTTTCGGCCGAGCAGCAACCCGGTCAAGGGCTACAAGACCTGGATCGCCGGCCAGCTCGAACCGGCCGGCCGGCTTACGGTCGATGCCGGCGCCATCGGTGCGCTGCTGTCGGGCAAGTCGTTGCTGCCGGCCGGCGTCAAGCTGGTCAGCGGCAATTTCTCGCGCGGCGACACGGTGGCGATCCTGTCGCCCGAGGGCCGCGAGATCGCGCGCGGGCTGGTTGCCTACGATGCGGCCGATGCCGTAAGGATCGCGGGCCTGAAGACGACCGAGATCGAAACCGTGCTCGGCTACGAGGCGCGTTCGGCGATGATCCACCGCGACGACCTTGTGGTGAGCCATTCGGGTGACCAAGTACGGGCCGGCGACCAAACAGGGGCCGGTGACCAAGTCACGGTCGGTGGCGATGTAAGCGGAGGATGAGCCATGCTGAAACTGCATGAAAAATCCGGGGATGACACCGTAGCAACGATGGCCGATATCGGCCGTCGTGCCCGCGCTGCCGCCCGACCGCTGGCCATTGCCACGACCGCCGCCAAGAACGCCGCACTCCTCGCCATGGCAGAGGCGATCGTCGCTCGGGAGCAGGACATTCTCGACGCCAACGCCATCGATGTCTCGAACGGCCAGGAATCCGGGCTTTCCGCCTCCTTCATGGACCGGCTGAAGCTCGATCCGGCGCGCATTCGCGCCATGGCCGACGGCATCAGGGAAATCGCCGCGCTGCGCGATCCGGTCGGCGATGTGATGGCGCAATGGGACAGGCCGAACGACCTGCATATCGAGCGTGTGCGCACGCCGCTCGGCGTCGTCGGCGTCATCTATGAGAGCCGCCCGAACGTCACCGCCGATGCCGGCGCGCTGTGCCTCAAGGCAGGCAATCCGGTGATCCTGCGTGGCGGCTCGGATTCGCTCAATTCATCAGCCGCCATCCATGCCTGCCTGGTCGAAGGGCTGAAGCAAGCCGGCCTGCCGGAAGACGCCATCCAGCTGGTGCCGACCACCGATCGCGCCGCCGTTGGCGAGATGCTGAAGGGCCTCGGCGGCACGCTGGATGTCATCATCCCGCGCGGCGGCAAAAGCCTCGTCGGGCGCGTGCAGGCTGAGGCACGGGTGCCGGTTTTCGCGCATCTCGAAGGCATCTGCCATCTCTACATCGACCGCTCGGCCGATCTCGACATGGCGGTGCGGATAGCCGTCAACGCCAAGATGCGGCGCACCGGCGTCTGCGGTGCCGCCGAGACGCTGCTGGTCGACCAGGGGGTCGCCTCCACCCATCTGGTGCCGATCCTCGACGCACTGCGCGCGGCCGGCTGCGAAATCCATGCCGATGCCGACGTGCTGAAAGTGTTTTTCGATGCCAAGCCGGCGATCGATGCCGACTGGGTGACCGAATATCTCGACGCCATCATCGCGGTGAAGCTGGTCGACGGTGTTGCCGGTGCCATCGAGCATATCGAGACGTTTTCCTCGCATCACACCGAGGCGATCGTCGCCGAGGACGCGCAAGCCGTCGAGAGATTCTTCAACGAGATCGATTCGGCGATCCTGCTGCACAACGCATCGACGCAGTTCGCCGATGGCGGTGAGTTCGGCATGGGCGCCGAGATCGGCATAGCCACCGGCAAGATGCATGCGCGCGGACCGGTCGGCGTCGAGCAACTGACCTCGTTCAAATACCGCGTGCGCGGGTCGGGACAGGTGAGGCCTTGAATCTTTTCGTTGTCAGAGCCTGAGGCAATGCTGGCATCTTCCGAACCGGCGGTACCCTCCCGTTACCTGAAGATGCCGCATGCTGAGAAAGGCCTCGCCGTCGGCCTGTTCGGCGGCTCGTTCAATCCGCCGCATGCCGGCCATGCGCTGGTCGCCGAGATCGCGCTCAGACGCCTGGCGCTCGACCAATTGTGGTGGATGGTCACGCCGGGCAATCCGCTGAAGAACACCAGGGAACTGGCGCCGCTCGGCGAACGGCTGCAGCTGTCGGAGCAGATCGCCAAGAACCCGAAGATCAAGGTCACCGCGTTCGAAGCCGCCCATCACGTCCGCTACACCGCCGACACGCTGGCGCTGGTCAAGGCGCGCAATCCCGGCGTCGACTACGTCTGGATCATGGGGGCGGATAGTTTGCGCGATTTCCACCGCTGGCAGCGCTGGCGCGAGATCGTTATGACTTTCCCGATCGCCGTCATCGACCGCCCGGGCGCGACGCTGTCGTTCCTGTCCTCCGTCGTCGCCAAGACCTTCGACTATGCCCGCATCGACGAGGGCGATGCGCCGCGGCTTGCCCGCATGAAAGCACCGGCCTGGACCTTTATCCACGGCCCGCGCTCGTCGCTGTCATCAAGTGCGATCCGCAAGCTGGCGAAGGGGTGAGCCCGACCGCCCGCCCATGTCGCTTTTATCGCTCCCTTTGCCCGTTTCATGGGCAATCCTGAGCAGGCATGTCGATTCCCAGGAAAACCCGTAGCGAAGCCGAGCAGGGCGCCGAGCCCACACCGCTGATCGCGATTGCCAGCGTCATCGTGTCGATGGCACTGATAGCCGTCGGCAACGGGCTGATGTTTGCCTATATCCCGGTTCGGCTCGGCGCCGAGGGTTTCGATCCGACCTGGGCCGGACTTATCATCACCGGACTTTCGGCCGGTGGGCTGGCGGGCTGCATCCTGACCGGACCGCTGGTGCGAAGGGTCGGCCATGCCCGTGCCTTCATGGTGTTGTCGGCGCTGATCGCACTGGCCAACGCCGCCGTCGGCGCCGGGGTCCATCCGCTGCTGTGGATAGCCGCCCGCGCGCTCTACGGCTTTGCCATCTGCGGCCTGTTCATCGTCGCGCAGAGCTGGCTGAACGACGCCGTTGCCAACGCCATCCGTGGCCGGGTCATGGCTTTCTTCTACGTTGCCTATGTCGCCGGGCTCGGCGTCGGCTACGCGACGCTGGCGCTGGTGGATATCAGGACAGCGGATGCGCCGCTGATCGGCATCGCCTTCACGGCGCTATCGATCCTTCCCGTCGGGATGACCCGACTTGCCCAGCCGCCGGCACCGCAGGCGGCCTCGGTGGCGCTGCGCCGCGCCTGGCGGGTTTCACCGGTCGGCGTCGCCGGCATGCTTGCGGTCGGCGGCCTGTCAATGTCGATTGCGGGCTTCGCGCCGATCCACGCCACGGCCAAGGGCTACAGCCAGGCCGATGTGGCGCTGCTGCTTTCGGCGATGCCTCTCGGCACTCTGATCCTGCAGATCCCGCTTGGCTGGATTTCCGACCGAACCGACCGCCGCTATGTGCTGATCGCCGCATCCGCGCTTGCCATGGTCGCCGGCGTATTTGCGCTCGGGTACGATGGCGGCGCGTTGGCCGCGTTGGTTGTGATCTATATCGTGTGGGACGGCGCCTCGGAATCGATCTATTCGCTGGCCAGCGCACATGCCGCCGACCGCGCCGGCAAGGATGACATGGTGGCGCTGTCCAGTTCGCTTTTGTTTGCCTGGTCGCTGTCGGGTTTCGTCGTGCCCGGCATCGTGACGGCGCTTTCGGCCGTCTTTGGAACGCAGGCTTTCATCTATGTGGCTGTTCTCATCGCCGCAGCCTTCTGCCTGTTCGTGCTTCTGCGCGTGTTCACGACGCGTGCGGTCCCGGTCGGTGAAACCGGCAGTTTCGCACCGATGACGGCGCAGGCGCCTTTGCCGGTCGAACTTGCCTTCTCACCGGACGATGAGGGCCGGCACTGAGCCAACCGACTATTGCCGGCGGGCTTCGGGTTGGGGCGCTTCCGGCGGCGGCAGCGGGATCGATATGCCTTCGCTATCGAATTCCTGTTTGGCGCGCTTGGTGAGATCGGTCTGGGTGGCGAAGAAGTCCGCCGACGATGTCCAATAGCGCAAGGCAATCGAAACAGTGCTGTCACCCAATGTCGAGACGAAAGCGATCGGCGCCGGCTCACGTTTCACTCGCCGTTCGGCCGCGGCAGTGGCAAGCAAGGTTTTCTGCGCCCTGTCGATGTCGTTCCAGGAGCCGATGGAGAGTGTGATGTCGCTGCGGCGTACGCCGTTGCGCGAGAAGTTGCGCACCGGCTGGTTCCACAACGTCGAGTTGGGCGCCAGGATGTAGACGCCGTCGGCGGTCCTGAGCTTGGTCGCGAACAGACCGATTTCCTCGATCGTGCCGGCGATCGAACCAACCTCGACGGATTCGCCGATGCGGAACGGCCGCAGCGCCAGAAGCATGATGCCGGCGGCGATGTTCTGCAGCGTGCCCTGCAACGCCAGACCGATGGCGAGGCCAATGGCACCGATCGCGGCAATGATCGAGGCCGTCTGCACGCCGAACTGGCCGAGCACCATGATGGTGACGAGGATCAGGATGGCGTAGCGGACGATCTTGGAGAAGAAATGCCGCAACGTCGCATCGAAACCATGGATATGGCCGAGACCGGCGAAGATCGAACGTTCGGCAAGACCGGCGACGATGTAGCCGACAATCAAGAGGATGACGGCACCGATGGCCGAGAAGGAGTACGAAACAATCAGCGTGCTCAGTTGGGCGAGGCCAGCCTGGACGCTGAGAAAGGCGTTTTGCGGGTCGATCGGCATGGGGGGAATCCGGTTGGTCGGTGAGCCGATAACCCATGCGGGCGGTGAGGGTTCCGATCTTTTCCGGCGTGCAGCGGAACCACAAGAGCGACAATACGTTCGTGCGAGGCAGGGTCCCGTCTTGAAACTGTCAGGGAACTCTGCCTATCTAAGTGGTGTCACCTGCTTCAAGGGGTGATTTGGTTGTTCTTGCTGCGAAAGGAAATACACTGAGAACAGCACTGCGGAAGAAGGCCGATATCATGCCTTCGCCGGCCAGGATCAGCGTAGACGACGCCGTGTCCCGCGCCATCAAGACAGTCCTTGCCAGTCTGGAAGACTCCAAGGCCGAAAACATTGTCTCCATCGACATTCAGGGGAAATCGAGCCTCGGCGACTACATGGTCGTCGCTTCGGGCCGATCGCACCGTCATGTCGCGGCTGTCGCCGATCATCTTCTCAAAGCGATCAAGGATGCCGGTCTCGGCACCGCGCGCGTTGAGGGGCTGTCCGGCGCCGACTGGGTCCTGATCGATTCTGGCGACATCATCGTCCATGTCTTCCGCCCCGAAGTCCGCGAATTCTACAATCTCGAAAAGATGTGGCAGGCGCCGGACCTCGAGGAAGAAACGCTCCACTAAGTCGTTCGCGCGGCTTACAAGGCGAGGATGAAGATATCAGTTCATGCCGTGGGCCGGATGAAAGCCGGCCCCGAAAAGCTGCTTGCCGACCGCTATTTCGAGCGCTTCGCCAAGAGCGGCCCGGCCGTCGGGCTTGAATTTGGCGGCATTGCCGAGATTGCCGAGGGGCGCAGCCAGACCGCCAACGAGCGCCGGCGTGAGGAAGGCCAGAAACTGCAGACGCAGTTGCAGCCCGGCACCGCTTTGATCCTGCTGGACGAACGCGGCAAAAGCTTTTCTTCGGAAGATTTCGCCGGGCGCCTCGGCCTGTTGCGTGACGGTGGCCGCAAGGGACTGGTCATCGCCATCGGCGGCGCCGACGGTCACGACCAGTCGCTGCGCGACCAGGCCGAACTGGTGATGTCGTTCGGATTGCTGACATGGCCGCATCAGCTGGTGCGCGTGATGCTGGGAGAGCAGCTTTATCGGGCGGCCACGATCCTTTCGGGACATCCTTATCATCGCTCGTAAACCGGTGAATTGGTGCACTACACCCGGATTTCCGCCCCAATGCCGAGGCAAGATTGCATCGAGTGGGCGGTTTCGAACATGGTTGATTGTTCGTTAACGAAGCCACGCATAGAGTCGGGCTTCAATGTCTGAAGACAGAAAATCAAGAACGGGCTCCTGGCGCGCGCGCTGCGGCATCGCGGTGGCGGTGCTTGTGCTGTCGATGCATGCGGGGCGGGCGGAAAACACGCTCGACATGGCTCCCGATCCGGATCAGAGCCGGGCCGAATATGAACGGGTCTCGAAGGAGATCACGCTGTCGTCGGAACGATTGGCCAAACTCTCCGCCGATATCGCGACGATCAAGAAGGATCACGCCTCGATCACCGCCGCATTGATCCAGTCGGCGATGACCGAGCAGAAGCTCGGCCAGGACATCGAGGACATCGGCGCCCGGCTGGAAGGACTGAAGGGCCAGGAACAGAAGATCCGCGCCTCACTGATGGCGCGGCGCGACGTTCTGGCCGAAGTGCTGGGCGCGTTGCAGCGCATGGGTCTCAACCCGCCGCCGGCGATCCTGGTCAAGCCCGAGGACGCGCTGTCGTCGGTGCGCAGCGCCATCCTGCTCGGCGCGGTGGTGCCGGAACTGCGCCAGCAGACCGATAGCCTGCTTGCCGATCTCAAGGAACAGACCAGGCTCACGGCGTCGATCGACGCCGAACGGGCGCGGCTGACGGCGGCGGTCGGCGACCAGACGGCGGAAAAGAAGCGCCTCGGCATGCTGCTGGAGGCCAAGCAGAAGCTCGAAGCCGACACGCAGACGCAAATGGCCGCCGAAAAGCAGCGATCCGAAGCGCTGGCGGCCAAGGCCGGCAGCCTGAAGGAGTTGATCGCGTCGCTCGAAGCGCAGGCCGACAAGAGCCGCAAGGCTGCCGATGCTGCCAAGGCCGCGGAGCCGAAGACACCGGATGGCGACAACACATCGGCGCCGGCGGAACTGGCGTCGCTGCCCGTTCCGGAAAGCAACCAACTTGCCGCCGCGGTGCCCTTTTCGGCCCTTCAGGGGCAGATCGCGCTACCGGTGACCGGTCGTATCAAGCGGCGATTCGGCGCCGATGACGGTAACGGCGCGGTGATGCTTGGCGACATGGTTGCGACACAATCGGGAGCCATCGTTACCGCGCCGGCGGATGGAAATGTGCTTTATGCGGGGCCGTTTCGCTCTTATGGTCAACTCTTGATCCTGAACGCAGGCGACGGCTATCATGTCGTTTTGGCGGGGATGAGCAGAATCAGCGTCGCGACCGGTCAATCAGTGCTTGCAGGAGAGCCGATCGGTGCGATGGGAGAGGCCCGGGTGGCGAGCACCTCGGTTTCGAAGAATGGAAATGCCACGCCGGAACTCTATGTCGAGTTCCGCAAGGATGGAAAACCCGTCGATCCGGCCCCATGGTGGGCGGACCGTTTTTCTGGAAGGACGTGAATAATGCGGAAACTGTCGCTTCTGTTTGCCGGTGCGCTGATGGGCGCGTCCGCCATGAGCCTGGTCTATGGCGCGCCCGGCTCGGCGGCGAACGCTGCAGGGTCGGAGACCTACAAGCAACTGGCGATCTTCGGCGATATCTTCGAGCGGGTGCGGGCACAGTATGTGACACCGCCCGACGACAAGTCGCTGGTCGAGAATGCCATCAACGGCATGCTGGCCTCGCTTGACCCGCACTCCTCCTACATGAATGCCGAGCAGGCGCAGGATATGCGCGTCCAGACCAAGGGCGAGTTCGGCGGCCTCGGCATCGAGGTCACCATGGAGAACGATCTGGTCAAGGTGATCACGCCGATCGACGACACGCCGGCCGCCAAGGCAGGCGTGCTGGCCGGCGACTATATCGCCAAGATCGACGGCGAAGAGGTTCGCGGCCTGACCCTCAACGATGCGGTCGACAAGATGCGCGGCCTGGTCAACACGCCGATCAAGCTGACCATCCTGCGCCAGGGCGCCGACAAGCCGATCGAACTGACGGTCGTGCGCGACATCATCAAGGTCAAGGCGGTCAAGTTCCGGGTCGAGAACGACATCGGCTACATGAAGATCACCTCCTTCACCGAAAAGACCTATGACGACCTCGAGAACGCCATCGACACCATCAAGAAGCAGATTCCCGACGACAAGCTGAAGGGCTACGTTCTGGATCTCCGCCTCAATCCGGGTGGCCTGCTCGACCAGGCGGTGAGCGTGTCCGATGCCTTCCTCAACCGCGGCGAGATCGTCTCGACGCGCGGCCGCGACCCCAAGGACGTCACCCGCTTCGACGCCAAGCCCAAGCAGGTCGACGACATCAACGGCAAGCCGATGATCGTCCTGGTCAATGGCGGTTCGGCCAGTGCGTCGGAAATCGTCGCCGGCGCGCTGCAGGACCTGCGCCGTGTCACGGTGGTCGGCACGCAGTCCTTCGGCAAGGGTTCGGTGCAGACCATCATTCCGCTCGGCGAGAATGGTGCGCTGCGGCTGACGACGGCGCTCTATTACACGCCGTCCGGCAAGTCGATCCAGGGCAAGGGCATCACGCCGGACATCAAGGTCGAACAGCCACTGCCGCCGGAACTGCAGGGCAGGGATCTGACACGTGGCGAATCCGATCTCAAGGGCCATATCAAGGGCGCCGACGAGAGCACGACGGGTTCGGGCTCGGCGGCCTATGTGCCGCCGGATCCGAAAGACGATCTGCAGCTCATCTATGCCGAGCAGCTGCTGCGTGGCCAGAAGACCGATCCGTCCTTCCCCCCCAATCCGCAAAAGGCGGTTCTCAACCAGTAAGGATCTGGAGTGGCGCACGCGCCGCCCCATCTTTCTGTTTGAGCCAGATGGAAGCAATGCGATGCTGCCGGGACCGAGAGGTTCCGGCAGTTTGATTCGGGGGGCGAGGCAAAGCTCCCGAGACATGGCGCGGGGTGCGCCGGGATTGATGAATTCGCGCATGTCTTTTCGAAGCGGCTTCGTCTTCGGAGCCATGTGCCCGGGGATTAGGCTTGGCTGATATCGGCAAGGACATCGAACGCCCGCTCGGACAGGCAGTCCGGTCGCCGCGCGCCGCCGGCAAGATCAGCGGCAGTGCGATCATGGCGACAGTGGCCGTGCTGGCGGTGGCCGGCGTCTCCGGCGCGATCGCGCTCAGGGAAAAGCCGTTTAGAAAGCCGCAAGAGGTTGCCGTTTCAACGCCGAAAGTGACCGCGGCGGCCGAGCCTGCCCCTGCGCCGCCCGCATCGACCCCGAAGCCGGAGGCGCCGGTCAAATCAGGCGGGCCGCAGATCATCCATGTGCAGACGGAGGAGGGCGATGGGCCGCCCAAGGCAGCGATCGTCATTCGCGATCCGTCGACTATCGGCCAGAACCTGAAGATCGCGCATATTCCAGACAAGGCGCTGATCGAGACCAGCGAGACCGGGCCGTTGCCGGTGCGCGCCACGGATGGCAGGCGGCCGTTCGACGTCTATGCGCGGCCCTGGTCGGGCGGGCGCGGCGCACGGGTGGCGATCGTCATCGGCGGGCTTTCGGTTTCGCAGACCGGCACCCAGGCGGCCATCGCCAAGCTGCCGGCGGAAGTGACGCTGGCCTTCGCGCCGCAAGGCAACAGCATCGGCCGGTGGATGCAGGCAGCCAGGCAGAGCGGCCACGAGATCGTCATGCAGGTGCCGCTCGAACCGTTCGATTATCCGAAGGTAAATCCGGGCCGCAACACGCTGACGGTGGCGGCGAGCGCGGATGAGAATCTGAAAAGCCTGCACTGGGCACTGTCGCGGACGACCAACTATACCGGCGTCATGAACTATATGGGCGCGCGCTTTTCCGCCGACGCGGCGGCGATGGAGCCGTTCATGGCCGAACTCGGCAAACGCGGCCTTGCCTATATCGATGACGGCTCGTCGGCTCGCAGCCTGGCGCCGGACCTAGCGCTGAAGGACGGCGTGCCCTTCGTCGCCGGCGACATGGCGATCGATGCCGTGCAGGATCGCGGCGAAATCCTGAAGAAGCTCGACAGTCTGGAGGCGACCGCGCGGGCCAAAGGCACTGCCGTCGGCATCGGTTCGGCCTTCGACCTGACGGTCGATACCGTGTCGTCCTGGGTGGTCGAGGCCAAGAAGCGCGGCATCGAGATCGTGCCGATTTCAGCGGTGGCTATAGATCCGCAAAAAGGCTAGCCATCGTAAGACGGCTGGAAAGACTGACTGATGCCTAAGACGAACAAGATCGACCGCGAAAAATTGCCTTACCGTCCCTGTGTCGGGCTGATGATCCTCAATGCCGAGGGCCTTGTCTGGGTCGGGCACCGGATTGCCGAACCGGACAGCGAATTTGCCGGCACGACGCAGCTCTGGCAGATGCCGCAGGGCGGCATCGACGAGGGCGAGGAGCCATTGCAGGCGGCCGAGCGCGAGCTCTATGAGGAGACCGGCATGCGAGGCGTCTCGCTGCTGGCCGAGGCGCCGGACTGGATCAACTATGATTTGCCGGACCATCTCGTCGGCATCGCCTTCAAGGGCCGGTATCGCGGCCAGACGCAGAAATGGTTCGCCTTTCGCTTCCACGGCGATGTCAGCGAGATCCAGATCAACCCGCCGCCGGGTGGCCACACCGCAGAGTTCGACAAATGGGCATGGCGGCCTATGCAGGACCTTCCCGACCTGATCGTGCCGTTCAAGCGCCATGTCTATGAGGATGTGGTGACAGCATTCCGGCATCTGGTGCAATAGCCGCTATACAACAACCGCGGTTGCCGCGCCGGCCCGGCGGTCCTATTGATGTATCCACTAGCACGCGAAGGGTCGCCATGAACGACGCCCCCCAAAAGTCGCCGCCAGAAGAGGTCACCGCCACAAGCGAAGTGGCGGCTGGGGCCATCCTCACCATCGATCTCGGTGCAATCCGTGAAAACTACCGGCGGCTGAAGGCGCGGTTGGGCGATGTTGCCTGCGCTGGTGTGCTCAAGGCGGACGGCTACGGCGTTGGCGCCGGCCAGGTCGGGGCGGCGCTGCTGCGCGAAGGCTGCGATGTCTTCTTCGTTGCGCTTCTGGGCGAAGGCGTCGCCCTGCGCCGCTCGCTTGGTGCGGGCCCTGCCATTTTCGTGTTGAACGGCATTCCGTCCGGTGCCGAGACGGACGCCGTGGCAGCAAACCTTTGTGCTGTTATAAACAGCCCTGAGCAACTGGCGGCTTGGCGTGTGGCGGCTCGCCGCGCCGGCCGAAAACTGCCGGCCGCGATCCAGGTCGACAGCGGCATGTCGCGGCTCGGCATGGCGCCCCGGGATGTGGAGCGCGTTGCCGCCGATCCGCAGGCCTTCGACGGCATCGACATCCGGTTCGTGATGAGTCATCTGGCCTGCGCCGACGAGCCGGAGCACCCGGCCAATGAGCTGCAGCGGCTGGCATTCGAGCAGCTGCGCAAGATGCTGCCGGCGGTACCGGCCTCGCTGACCAATTCCTCCGGCATCTTTCTTGGGGAGCGCTTTCACTACGATCTCGCCCGCCCCGGTGCCGCGCTCTACGGCATCAATCCGACGCCGGCAAAGCCCAATCCGATGCTGCCGGTGGTGCGGTTGCAGGCAAAGGTGGCACAGACGCGAAGCGTCGAAAAAGGCGCCGGCGTCGGCTATGGCCACACCTATCAAGCGCAAGGCCCGCTCAGGCTGGCGACAATTTCGTTCGGCTACGCGGATGGCTGGCAGCGCCGGGCCGTGTCGGCTGCGTGGTTCGAGGGCACGCGCCTGCCTTTCCTCGGGCGGGTGTCGATGGATTCGATCATTCTCGACATTTCCGCCCTGCCGGCCGGCAGGTTGCGCGAGGGTGATCTCGTCGAACTGCTCGGTCCCTCGCAAAGTGTCGATGACGCTGCCGGCCATGCCGGCACCATCGGCTACGAGATCCTGACCAGCCTCGGCCCGCGCTTCCATCGGCGCTATGTGGGCGGTTGAGCGGTTTGGCCGCGCTTGACAAGCGGATGCCTGTCGGCAAGGCTCCTTGCATGAGCAACCCAGCTTATATCAGAACCTTGTTCAGGGTCTGCCCAATCGCGGGATCGTAGCCCCGGCGCGGTCGCCTTTTGGCGTTCGTCCGAACCGGGGCATTTCTACCTGACATCATCATTCCCGAGCCAGACAGCTTCGCGGCTGCCGGCTTTTCATCAAGCCACCGTTTGTGCGGGGGCAGGCGCGCGTCTGTTGGATGCGCCAAGTCATGAGGTTTGCCATGCAACATGCAACAGGATTGCGGCCACCGAGCCGGCTTCTGGTCAGCGATGCCGACCACCACAGGCTGACGGGCCTGGCGCGGGCGTCGCTCGACCGCGAGCCCGAGACGGCCGAAGAACTGCTTTCGGAGATGGACCGTGCCGTCGTCACGGCGGCGGCTTCCATGCCGGCCAACGTGGTGCGGATGGATTCGACGGTGACAATCCGCAACGATGGCGGCCACACCCAGCGCATCACGCTGGTCTATCCCGGCGAAGCAGACATCAGTGAAAACAGGATCTCGGTGCTGACACCGATGGGGACGGCGCTTATCGGCGCGTCGATCGGGCAGACAGTGTGCTGGAGCAGCCGTGGCGGCCGGGAGCTGTCGGCGACCATCGAAGCGGTCGATGCGCCGGCCTGCGGGCGGGAAGGGTCCTGATCATGGAGACGGCGATGACAGGCGCGAATTTCCGGCTGACGACGAAGGACTTCGCCGTCCTCGAGATCATGTTGGAGCGTTGGCGGGCTTTCGCGGATCCGACTGTTCCAATGCTTGAAGAGAAGCTTTCCAAAGCCGAGGTCGTCGCGATCGATTCGGTCGGATCCGATATCGTGACGCTGAACAGCAGGCTGGTGTTTCGTGTCGATGCCGGCCCTGCCGAGACCCGAACTCTGGTGCAGAATGAGGTGCGCGGTCCGGTCGGCTCCAGCCTGTCGATCATGACAAGGCGGGGGCTTTGCATGCTCGGCATGGCCGAGGGTCAGACTGCATGGATCGAACACGCCGACGGCAGGCGGGAGTCGGTCCTGATTGCAGCCGTGCTCTACCAGCCGGAGGCCGCGCGGCGTGCCGTCAGGAAGAAATCCCAGGCCGAGGCGCGACGGCCGCATGGGCTCACCCTCGTCTACAGCGCCGCAGCCGATTGGCGGCCCCTTGGCGAAAGGGCCGGAATGCGGCAGACAGGGGATGACGACCCCGGTCCCACGGCGGCGTGAACAGGCAACACTGCACGATCCCGAAAGTCGGCATCGATTTTCGCAGGGGATCGTGCGCAAATCGGAAATGCGGCCGCGTCCAGGCGTCCTCAAGGACGTGCGGCGGCAAGGAGTGAACGATGAAGATCATGGTGCTGGGCGGCGGCGTCATCGGAGTGACCACGGCGTACTTTCTTGCCGAGGCCGGCCACGAGGTGACGGTTCTCGACCGCCAGAAAGGCCCGGCGCTGGAAACCAGCTTCGCCAATGCCGGCGAGATTTCGCCCGGCTACGCCTCGCCCTGGGCCGGACCCGGCATTCCGCTGAAGGCGATCAAATGGCTGCTGATGAAGCATGGCCCGCTGGTGGTGCGGCCGGCCTTCGACCCGCATATGTGGACATGGCTGATCAAGATGCTGCGCAACTGCACGGCCGAGCGCTATGCGATCAACAAGGCACGCATGGTGCCGCTCGCCGAATACAGCCGCGACACGCTGAAGGCGCTGCGCGAAGCGACCGGCATCGCCTATGACGAGCGCACCCAGGGCACGCTGCAGCTGTTTCGCACGCAAAAGCAGCTCGACGGCACCGGCGGCGATGTCGAGGTGCTGAAGAAGTATGGCGTGCCTTACGAGATCCTCGACCAGGACGGCTGCATCGCGGCTGAGCCTGGCCTTGCCGGGGTGCGCGAAAAGTTCGTCGGCGGCCTCAGGCTGCCGCACGACGAGACCGGCGACTGCAAGATGTTCACCGACAGGCTGGCCGAACTCTGTTTGGCCCGCGGCGTCAAGTTCGAGTACGACGTGACGATCTGGCGCGTCATCCGCAGCCGCAACCGCATCGCCAATCTCAGCACCAGCAAGGGCTGGAAGACCGCCGACGCCTATGTGATGGCGCTGGGCAGTTATTCGGCAGGTTTCATGCGCCGGGTGAAGCGGCCGATCCCGGTCTATCCGGTCAAGGGCTATTCGATCACCGTGCCGATCAAGGACGCCGCCGCGGCACCGGTGTCGACGGTGATGGACGAGACCTACAAGGTGGCGATCACCCGGCTCGGCGACCGCATCCGGGTTGGTGGTACGGCCGAGATTTCCGGCTTCGACCTCAGGCTGCACGAATCGCGGCGACGCACGCTGGAACACTCGGTTGGCGATCTCTTTCCGGGCGCCGGCGCCATGCGGGACGCGACGTTCTGGTGCGGGCTGCGGCCGATGACGCCGGATGGTCCGCCGCTGATCGGCCGCACCGAGCTTTCCAATCTCTATCTCAACACCGGCCACGGCACGCTCGGCTGGACCATGGCTTGTGGCTCGGGCAAGGTTCTGGCCGACATCATCTCCAGCCGGGTGCCTGACATCGACGTTCGCGACCTCGCGCAGGAGCGCTATCTACGGTAGAGGGTCAGAACGCCTGCCGGACCCAGTCCTCGTCGAAAAGCAGCCGGTAGGCCCACGGATTCGTTACATTGGTGGCGACCGGATTGGAGTGCGCGACATAGTCGTCATAGATCGGCTTCATCCTGGTGTAGAAGGCCGGATCGAGTACCATCATGCCGTTCTCACTGTCGTGGAAGAAGCTGCGGTTGTTGAGATTGACCGACGAGATGGCGACCAACCTTTCGTCGATCATCATGATCTTGGAATGCAGCACCACGTCAGGCGCCTTGAATTCGCGGATGTTGATGCGGTCGCCATATTTCTCGACGAACAGCTTGTTGAGCGCGGTGAGAAACTTGCCGCCGATATCGCCCTTGAGATCGATGCGGCCGACAATGTCGATCCTGACGCCGCGGGCGAGCGCCCGGTCAACAGCCTGGGCAAGTTTCGGTGTCAGGTTGAGGTAGGGATTGACGATCTGGATATGGTGCTGGGCCGCGTCGACCAGTTCGACGAAATAATCTTCCAGCGCATGGCCATCCTCGTAGGGCACCGAAATGAAGTGCCGCGCCGTACCTGAGGGGCGGGCGCCGTCGGATCGGACCGGAATGGAGAAGGGACGCGCCAGATTGGTGTCGGCGTCGCGCAGCCACACTGTCGAAAGATGCGCGGCAAGCGTCTCGACCATGGCCGGATCGGCGAACTCGATGTCGAAGTCGCTCCAGTTCGAATAGTAGTTCAGCGAGAACCCGTCGGTCTTGCCGTATTGCTCAAGGTCTGGATAGCGCGACAGATCGATCGGCTGGTGGAACAGGAAGCCGTCATGGATGTTGCGGCCGCCGATGATGGCGCGCGACCGCCGTGGATCGTCGGCAAGCGTCGCCAGCATCTTGACGTGATGGACCTTGTGCAATTGCGAGATCTGCTCGTCGATCGGCGCGCCCCGGTCCGCCCGCCAGCGATATTCCTGCAGCTCGACATTGGGGAATTCGGCCGCCAGCCGATGCAGCATGGCGTCGTCCTTGTCGCGCTCCAGCACGTCGGTGACCAGGATGCGCACCTTGGTGCCGAGGGCCGCATGATGACGGATCAGCCGTTCGATGATGCGGCCGGAAAAGTCGGCCTTGAACTCCAGGGACGACAGATAGATCAGCTTCAGCCTTGGCGCCTTGGAGAAGTCGAGCGGCAGCTCCGGGTCGCCCTTGTCGATGGCGCTGTCGGACAGCGGCGCTCCCATCAGCGCCTCGACCTTGGCGTTGAAGCCATCGCGCGATTTGCGCAGCAGGCGCGGCTTTCCGATCGGCAAGGCGCAGGTCTGCGACAGCCAGCGGCTGGCATAGAAGGCGCGGCTGAGCGCATCGAGGCCGGTGGGGTTAGGCGTCGTGCAACGCTCGTAGCGACTGTCGAAGGCGGCGAGAGCCGGATCGGCGGCCTCTTCGCGCCGAATGGTGAGCGGCGCGCCGGCCGGGGCAAGGCTGGAGCGGATCCTTGCGGTGCAGCGGTTCAGGCCGTCACTCGGAAACAGGCTGACCGTGTCGTCCTCGCCGGACAGGCGAAAACGGAATGCCGTGCCCATGGCGATGGTGCGTGAACCGCCGCCGGCACGGATCGCCAGCGTGCCGTCGCAGATGCCTTCGATGTCGGCCGGTTGCTTGCCGGCCTGGCGCAGCACGATCTCGACGCTGCGCGCCTGCAGGCCGGAGAAATCGAAGATCCTGGGCGCCGAGGGCCGCGCAGCCGCATCGATGTAGAGTGTCTGCCGCGACACCCGCCAGCGTCCATCGAAATGGCCCTCGCCGCTGCTGGCGCCGGCCGGCGGCAGATGCGTTTCGGCAACCGGTCCGGCCAGTTTTTGCAGTGTCCGGTAGGTCGCCTGGAAATCGCTGTTGGCGATCTCATGGCGGTCATGGCCGAAAGGGCCGGTGCCGTTGGCGCGGTCCATGGCGCCAAGCTGGTGGTGGGCGAGCAGCGCCAGGAAGCGTTTTTCATAGTCGCTCGTGCCAGCGTCACCGAAAAACTGCGCGGCGGCGATCCGCGGCCCAGCTGTCCCGGCCGAGAGCGCGGGTCGCGCGCAAGCGCTCTGGCCCTGCAGCAGGTCGCAGGCATTGCGGCCAGCGCCGGCACAGCCGGCAAGGACAGCCAGCCCGAACAGAACGATGGCGATGGATGCGCGACCCTTCACCCGGCCGCTCCGGCCTTCAGGGCGCTCAATTGCGCGGGATCGCGCGGCGGCATGAAGCCCTGCGGGAAGACCTTGCAAACGGGAATGGCGAAGGTGGCGATCAACAGTTCGGCCTCGCCGCGCATTTTGCGTGGCGCCGTCTTGTCGTCGCGGATCGCTTTCGCCGAGGCGACCAGGGTGCCGTCGCAGTCGCAATGGTTGTGGCGGGCGATGTAGCAGGCATCATGCGCCTGGCAGGCCGCATCGAGGCGGTCGGCCGGCCGGGCCGACAGGTCGCCGGTGCGGGTGCCGGGGCCGCAATAATTGCCAAGAACGAAAGGCGAAGGCCGCGCCATTGCGTAGCGGATCGGCTTGGGCAGTTCGGCTCCCGGGACCTTCGTCCACGGATTGGCGCAAGCGGAAACGAAAAGCAGCGGCAGGATGGCAAGAACGGCTCGCATGTCTATCCGCGCCAGCTTTCTAAGGGATCGTCTCTACGCGGCGGCTGCACGTCTGATGCCACTCTGGCCGGTTTTGTGGCAAGGAAAAGGCGGCACGGCTAAACAAATAGGCTCCGCTCCCGCTCCACCACCTTGGTGATGAAGCTGGCGACGATCTGGACGCGGCGCAGCGGCCTGACCGATTCGTGATAGACCAGCCAGTAGGCACGGCGGATCGGCGCGACCACCTCGACCGATACCAATTCCGGCATCGAGCGGGCGACGAAGGTGTGCAGGATGCCGATGCCGGCGCCCGAGCGCACCGCCTCGGCCTGGCCGAGCGCCGAGGAGATGGCGAAGCTGGTGCGCCAGTCCGTGCTGAATTCGCCCGCATAGTCGAGCGAGGGACTGACGATGAGGTCGGGTACGTAGCCGATGAGCGTGTGCTGGCCGAGCTCGGCGGCGGTTTTGGGCAAGCCATGCGCCTCGACATAGGCGCGCGAGGCAAACAGGCCGAGCGAGTAGTCGACCAGCTTTCCCGCCACCAGCCGGCCTTCGGTCGGCCGCTCGACGGTGATGGCGATGTCGGCCTCGCGACGCGACAGCGAGAAGGAGCGCGGCACCGGCACAAGCTGGATCGTCAGTTCGCGGTGCAGGGCGGTCAGTTCGCCGAGGCGCTTGGCCAGGAAGGCGACACCAAAACCGTCCGGTGCGCCGATGCGCACCGTGCCGGAAACGTCGTCGCCTTCGCCTGAAATGGTCGAGCGCGCGGCGATCATGTCGCCCTCCATGCGCTCGGCAATGTCGAGAAAACGCTCGCCGGCGGGCGTCAGCTCGCTGCCGGTGGTCAAGCGGCGAAACAGCTTTGTCCGCAGCGCTTCCTCGAGTGCGGCGATGCGGCGTGAGACGGTGGCGTGGTTGAGCTCCAGCCGTTTGGCGGCGCCAAGGATCTGGCCTGCGCGCGCCACGGCGAGGAAGATGCGGACGTCATCCCAGTTCATGGGGAGGGTCCAGATGACAATTATCGACGCTGCGTTCTGTGGTGGAACTCAATCTCTCAATCCGCACGGCAGCAATTGCATCCCACCATTTGCGGGAATTGATGCTCGCTCGTCAATCGCTATCTATTCTCCGCACAACGGTTGCGTTCTCCGTCGCGTTGCCATCCGCCGGCCAAAGGCGGACAATGCAGCATCACAAACAGGGAGAGAAATCATGATCGACTATGGTCATTTCATTGGCGGCAAGCATGTCGCCGGGACCAGCGGCCGCAAGCAGGATGTCATGCAGCCGATGGATGGCTCCGTGCGCGGCACGGTGGCGTTGGCCTCTCAGGCGGAACTGCGCGCGGCGGTCGAGAATGCCAAGGCAGCGCAGCCGAAATGGGCCGCGACCAACCCGCAGCGCCGCGTACGCGTCCTGATGAAGTTTCTCGAACTGGTCGCCCGCGACTATGACGAACTGGCCGACATCCTGGCGCGCGAGCACGGCAAGACGATCGCCGACGCCAAGGGCGACATCCAGCGCGGCCTCGAAGTGGTCGAAGTCTGCATCGGCGCACCGCACATGATGAAGGGCGAATTCACCGACGGCGCCGGCCCCGGCATCGACGTCTATTCCATGCGCCAGCCGCTCGGCGTCGTCGCCGGCATCACGCCCTTCAACTTCCCGGCGATGATCCCGCTCTGGAAGATCGCGCCGGCCATCGCCTGCGGCAACGCCTTCATCCTGAAACCGTCGGAGCGCGATCCGGGGGTGCCGATGCGCATCGCCGAACTGTTCCTCGAGGCCGGCCTGCCGGCAGGCATCCTCAATGTCGTCAATGGCGACAAGGATGTCGTCGACGCCATCCTCGACGATCCCGACATCAAGGCCATCGGCTTTGTCGGCTCGACGCCGATCGCCCATTACATCTATTCGCGCGGCACAGCCGCCGGCAAACGCGTGCAGTGCTTCGGCGGTGCCAAGAACCACATGATCATCATGCCCGATGCCGACATGGACCAGACCGTCGACGCGCTGATCGGCGCCGGCTACGGCTCGGCCGGCGAGCGCTGCATGGCGATCTCGGTCGCCGTCCCGGTCGGCAACGATACCGCCAACCGGCTGATGGAAAAGCTGATCCCGCGCGTCGAGAGCCTGAAGGTCGGTCCTTCGACGGACTCTTCCGCCGATTTCGGCCCGCTGGTGACGGCGCAGGCATTGGAACGGGTTAAGGGCTACGTGGATACCGGCGTCAAGGAAGGCGCCAAGCTGGTCGTCGACGGCCGCGGCTTCTCCATGCAGGGCTATGAAGACGGCTACTATATGGGTGGCTGCCTGTTCGACAACGTCACCGCGGACATGCGTATCTACAAGGAAGAGATCTTCGGGCCGGTGCTCTCTGTTGTGCGCGCCCCGACCTATGAGAGCGCGATCAAGCTCGCCAACGATCACGAGATGGGCAATGGCGTCGCCATCTTCACCCGTGACGGCGATGCCGCGCGCGACTTTGCAAGCCGTGTCCAGGTCGGCATGGTGGGAATCAATGTGCCGATCCCGGTGCCGATCGCCTACTACACGTTCGGCGGCTGGAAGGCATCTTCGTTCGGCGATCTCAACCAGCACGGCCCGGACGCGTTCCGCTTCTATACCAAGACCAAGACGGTGACCTCGCGCTGGCCGTCCGGCATCAAGGATGGTGCCGAATTCGTCATCCCGACGATGAACTGACCGGACGATTTCTTGGTTGCGCGTCCTCGCCTTCGGCTGCGGTCGCGCGGGCGGGCATCAAGGATGGTGCCGAATTCGTTATCCCGACGATGAACTGACCGGACAACAAATTGATTTGGGTTAAGGCCCGGGCGCTCGCGCCCGGGCCTTTTTTGCAATCCGGTGACGACCCTATCCGCTTGAACGCTAATGTGATGGAACCAAGTAGGCATCTGCCGTCTTGGTCTGCAGTCCTGCCGCAAGGAGGTACGGCAGATCAAGGAACGGCGCTGGCGACAGCTTCGGGGACATCGTCTGGCGCAAGGAGGTGTCAGATGACCCGTCTTGTGGCAACGCTATTTTTCGCGGCGGTTTCCGCGTTCCCCGCCGTCCCGGCGCTGGCGGAGCAATGCGCGGCCCGTGCGGATATGATCAAAGCGCTCGGGGAAAAATTCCACGAAAGCGAGGCGGCGCGCGGCCTGGTCAACCCGAGCCTGATTCTTGAGATATTCGTCTCCGACCGGGGCACCTGGACAATTCTTGCCACCGACACGCGTGGTCAGAGTTGCGTCATCACGGCGGGCGAAGGCTGGGACGGTTCGTTGATGGCGGCGGCTGCCTTGCCAGGGACTTGACCCGAGCTTCGAGGAAGCGCCGGCGACGAAAGCGCACCGGGGTATGAAGGACGTTCAGCGCGTGGCGGCCGTCTCGGCGTGGCCGCGCAGCAGCGCCATCAGGCGTTTGGCATCCTTGGCCGCGGCCTCCTCGTCGCCGGCAAGGATCGAGCGGATCAGCGCGACATGGTGCTCGGCGGATTCGGCAAGACCGGTCTCGGCCTTGTAGCGGAACCAGAAGCGGCGGCTGTGGGTCTGCAAGGGGGCGGCCAAACGGGCGGCGAAGGGATTGTCGGCAGCCAGCGCGAGCGCTTCGTCGAGAGCCTTGTCGGCCTGGATGAAGGCAAGCACGTTGCCCGAGATCACCGCTTTCTGCATGGCGAGCGCTGCTTCGTGAAACAGGTCGGCGGCTTCGCGGGTGACGAAGCGGGCGGCCGAGCGGGCGAGCACCACCTCGACGCCGCGACGTGCATCGAGGACGCGCAGCCAGTCGCCGGGATGGAGCGGGGCGATGGCGATGCCGGCGCGCGGCCTGACGTCGAGCAGCCCTTCCCATGCCAGCCGCTGGATCGCCTCGCGCACCGGTGTCCTGCCAAGCCCGAGCCTGTCGATCAGAGCGCCCTCGGTGACGAAGCTTGCCGGGGCCAGTTCGAGCGTGACGATCATGTGCTCGAGCACATGGTAGGCCCTGGTCGCGGCCGGCTCTGCCGAGGTGCTTGCTGCCGTGGATATCAAATGCGCTCTCCTGATATATCTTGAATATATCATAACGGAATCCGCGTTGACAGCGGGTTTGTTAATAGATATACCACTGATATATCAGATGGAGAGATGATCATGTGGACCGGAGTTTTTCCCGCCGTCACGACTAAATTCACCGCGGATGATCGTCTCGATCATGCCGAGATGGAGCGCTGCTTCAGCCTGCAGATGGAGGCCGGTTGCGACGGCATCATCGTCTGCGGGTCGCTCGGCGAGGGGCCGATGCTGTCGCCCGACGAGAAGATCGAGGTGCTGAAGACCGCACAGAAGGTCGCCGGCAAGAAGCCGGTGCTGCTGACGGTCAACGAGGCCGGCACACGCGAGGCGGCCAGCATCGCCAAGCGCGCGAGCCGGGAAGGCGCCAGTGGCCTCATGGTCGTGCCGAGCCCGATCTACCACACCAACGCGGAAGAGACGGTCGCGGCGCTGCGCGCGGTCGCGCAGGCGGGCGACCTGCCGGTCATGATCTACTCCAACCGGCTTGCCTACCGGGTCGACGTCAGCGTCGACCAGATGGAGGAGCTGGCGTCGGACAGGCGCTTTGTCGCGATCAAGGAATCCTCCGACGACATCCGTCGTTCGACCGAGATCATCAATCGCCTGGGCACTCGCTACGACCTGTTCACCGGCGTCGACAATCTGGCCTTCGAGGCGCTGTCGGTCGGCGCCATCGGCTGGGTCGCCGGACTGGTCACAGCCTTCCCGCGCGAGACCGTCGCCATATTCCAGCTGATGAAGCAGGGCCGCCGCGAGGAGGCGCTCGCCATCTACCGCTGGTTCCGGCCGCTGCTCGATCTCGATGTCTCGACCTATCTGGTCCAAAACATCAAGCTTGCCGAAGTGTTCGCGATCAACACAAATGACCGCGTTCGCATGCCGCGCCAGCCGCTGTCGGGCGAGCGCCGCAAGGCCGTCGAGAAGATCGTCAAGGATGCGCTCGCGGTTCGGCCGAAGCTGCCGACATTTTGATGGCTTTCTTCTCCCCGTTCACGGGGAGAAGATGGCGGCAGCCAGATGAGGGGCAGCGCCTACGTGTCAGGAAATTCCAAGTCGACAGAAGCGGCGCGCCGCCCCTCATCCGCCCTTCGGGCACCTTCTCCCCGTGAACGGGGAGAAGGCTTGGACATCGCCATCATCGGTGGCGGCATCATCGGCATCTGTGCCGCTGCGTCTCTCGCCGAGGCCGGACGCCGGGTCACCGTCTTCGACCGCACCGGCATTTGCGAGGAGACGAGCTCCGGCAACGCCGCCGCCTTTGCCTTTTCCGATGTGCTGCCGCTGGCCCACAAGGGCATGATCCGGCAGCTGCCGAAATGGCTGGCCGATCCGCTTGGCCCGCTCAGCATTCCGCCCGCCTATCTGCCGAAGCTTCTGCCCTGGCTGATCCGCTTCTGGCGCGCCGGCGCGCCGGGAAAATACGAGGCGAGCCTTGCTGCTCAGGCGGGTATGATGAAGCTCGCCGAGGCGGAGTGGATGGGCCTGCTCGATCGCTCCGGCACGCGGTCGATGCTGCGCGAGGATGGCTCGCTCGAGCTCTATGAAAGCGAAGCCGAGTTCCAGGCCGGGCTGCCCGGCTGGGCGGCGCGTGAGCGTTTCGGCATCGGTTTCCGCCATGTCGAGGGCGAGGAACTGGCCGCCTTGCAGCCGGGGCTGTCGCCGCGCTTCATCAAAGGCACGTTCGTGCCGGGATGGAAGACGGTCGCCGACCCGAAACTGCTGGGCAAGGCGGTGTGGGCCTACGCACAAAGCAAGGGTGCCCGCTTTGAGATGGCCCGGATCGGCCAAGTCGCGGCGGATCAGGATGGTGCGACGCTGACATTGGCAGACGGCACGACCAGACAGGCGCGACACCTCGTCGTCGCAGCAGGCGCATGGTCTCATCTGCTGGCGAAGCAACTCGGCGATCGCATTCCGCTGGAGACCGAGCGCGGCTACAACACCACGTTGCCGACGAGTGCCTTCGACGTGAAGCGGATGCTGATCTTCTCCGGCCATGGCTTCGTCGTCACGCCGCTCGCAACGGGCCTGCGTGTCGGTGGCGCCGTCGAACTCGGCGGCATCGAGCGGCGGCCCAATTATGCCAGGTCTAAGGCGCTGCTGCAGAAGGCGCAGAAATTCCTGCCGGGGCTCGATCCCTCGGGCGGGCGCGAATGGATGGGGTTCCGCCCCTCGCTGCCGGATTCAGTGCCAGTCATCGGCGGCGCGCCGGGAAAGCGGCCGGTGGTCTATGCCTTCGGCCATGGCCATCTCGGCCTGACCCAGGCGGCGGCCACCGGACGGTTGATCAGGGATCTTGTCCTGGGGCAGACTCCACCGATCGAACTGGCCCCCTTCAGTCCGCAACGATTTTGATATTTTCGGGTTTTGATTTTCGAGGAGCGTCATGGCCAAGAAATCCTTCTTCTGCATAGACGGCCACACCTGCGGCAATCCGGTGCGGCTGGTCGCTGGGGGCGGCCCGCTGCTGCAGGGCGCGACGATGATGGAGCGGCGTGCGCATTTTCTGGCCGAGTATGACTGGATCCGCACCGGCCTGATGTTCGAGCCGCGCGGCCACGACGTGATGTCCGGTTCGATCCTCTATCCGCCGACGCGCGAGGATTGCGACATCGCCATCCTGTTCATCGAAACCTCCGGCTGCCTGCCGATGTGCGGCCATGGCACCATCGGCACGGTGACGATGGCGATCGAGCACGGTCTGATCAAGCCGAAGACGCCGGGCGTGCTTCGGCTCGACACGCCGGCCGGACTTGTCATCGCCGAATACAAACAGGTCGGCGACTATGTCGAGGAGGTGCGCATCACCAATGTGCCGTCCTTCCTCCATGCCGAGGGGCTGACAATCGAATGCCCTGGGCTCGGCGAAATCACCGTCGACGTCGCCTATGGCGGCAACTTCTACGCCATCGTCGAACCACAGAAGAACTATCGCGACATGGCCGATTATTCGGCGGGCGACTTCATCGCCTGGAGCCCGGTGGTGCGCCAGCGGCTCAACGAGAAATATTCCTTCGTCCATCCTGAGAACCCGGGCATCAACCGGCTGTCGCACATGCTGTGGACCGGTGCTCCGACGGTGGATGGGGCGGATGCCCGCAATGCCGTGTTCTACGGCGACAAGGCGATCGACCGCTCGCCCTGCGGCACCGGCACCTCGGCGCGCATGGCGCAGCTTCATGCCAAGGGCAAACTCAAGGCCGGCGACAGCTTCGTCCATGAATCGATCATCGGTTCGCTGTTCAAGGGCAAGGTCGAAAAGGATGTCACCGTCGCCGGCAAGCCGGCCATCATTCCCTCTATCGGCGGCTGGGCGCGGATGACCGGGCTGAACACCATCTTCATCGACGACCGCGACCCGTTCGCGCACGGATTTGTTGTCAAGTGATGGGAATCCTGACCTTGCGGAAAGCGACGACTTGAAAAACGGATCGTGCCAAAAACGCAAGGATTCCTTTCATCACCTAATTTTGACGGCGATTTCTTCGAAACGGAGCGCATGATGCAGTCGAATCGTCAAAGACATTGCGTTATGCCAATGGTAGGGTCCGCGATAGTCCAGGGGCCGGATGATGGAAAACGGGCAATCGGACAGCGTGCTTCGAAAACACGCATGACGATTGAAAAATGACGTTGCAATCCGGGCTCGAAACTTTACGACTAGGGGAAATACGAAAAGGAATGCGTCTGCATGGGCGACATTCCAGGGGAGCCATGTACACATGCAGTACTTTGTCCAGCAGCTTATCAACGGGCTGACGCTGGGATCGATCTATGGGCTGATCGCGATCGGCTACACGATGGTCTACGGCATCATCGGCATGATCAATTTCGCCCATGGCGACATCTTCATGGTGGGTGCCTTCACAGCACTGATCGTCTTCCTCGCCCTTGGCGCGCTGTTCTATTCCGTGCCGGTTGTGCTGGCGCTGCTGGTCATGATGATCGTGGCGATGCTGCTCACCAGCCTCTACAACTGGACGATTGAAAAAGTCGCCTACCGGCCGCTGCGCGGTTCGTTCCGACTGGCCCCGCTGATCACCGCCATCGGCATGTCGATCGCGCTGTCGAACTTCGTCCAGGTGACGCAGGGTCCCCGCAACAAGCCGATCCCGCCGATGGTCAGCCAAGTTTACAACATCAACGGCATCAGCGTGTCGCTGAAGCAGATCATCATCGTCGTCGTCACGGCGCTGCTGCTGGCGCTGTTCTGGTATCTGGTCAACAAGACCTCGCTCGGGCGAGCGCAACGGGCCTGTGAGCAGGACCGCAAGATGGCGGCGCTGCTCGGCATCGATGTCGACCGCACGATCTCGATCACCTTCATCATGGGTGCGGCCCTTGCCGCGGTCGCCGGCACTTTGTTCCTGATGTATTACGGCGTCATTGCCTTCTCGGATGGCTTCACGCCGGGCGTGAAGGCCTTCACGGCGGCGGTGCTGGGCGGCATTGGTTCGTTGCCGGGTGCTGTGCTCGGCGGGCTGATGATCGGCTTCATCGAGAGCATGTGGTCGGCATATTTCTCGATCGACTACAAGGACGTCGCGGCGTTCTCGATCCTGGCCATCGTGCTGATCTTCCTGCCTTCCGGCATATTGGGCCGGCCAGAAGTCGAAAAGGTCTGAGACCATGGCCGTCACCGTATCTCCGGAGCGCGACACCGTCGCCACGCCTATGCAGCGCGCGTTGCGCGAGTCACTTTATGCCGCTGCCATATCGTTTGGCCTGTTCGTGCTGTTCATCGGCCTGAAGACCGGCCAGAACATTTCTAACGAACTGGTCCTGACGACGCGCTGGGGCCTGCTTGCCGCCGTGGTGATCGCCACGGCCATCGGGCGCTTCCTCTATGTCGCTTATGGCCAGCCCTTCCTGGCCAACCAGAAGATCACCGACGTCGCCACCGGTCTGCTGCCGGCCAGCGTGGCGTCACGCTTCTTCCAATTGCCGGCCTTCATCGTGGCCTTGGTCGCGGCGGTGGTGTTGTTTGCGGTCAACAGTTCTCTCGTCGGATGGGTGGGAGCGGAGCCGGCGGGCTATCTGCAATTCCTGCGCGCCCTGGCAATCATCTATGTGCTGGCCTGCGTGATCTATTATTTCCGGGGCTTCATCCATGCCAACTTCACCAAACTCGGCATTGCCGCGCTGATCCTCTATCCGATCCTGGTGGTGGCGATCCTGTCGCTGATGTCCTGGTCGTTCGTCGGCGGGCTGCAAGGGTCGCTGAAATGGGTCGACAATTTCGGCATCCAGATCCTGATCTATGTGATGCTGGCCTGGGGCCTGAACATCGTCGTCGGCCTCGCCGGCCTGCTCGACCTCGGTTATGTCGCCTTCTACGCGGTCGGCGCCTATGCTTATGCGCTGCTCGGCACGCAGTACGGCCTGTCGTTCTGGATCCTTTTGCCGGCCGCCGGCGCCATGGCCGCCTTCTGGGGCGTGCTGCTCGGCTTCCCGGTGCTGCGCCTGCGCGGCGACTATCTGGCGATCGTCACCTTGGCTTTCGGTGAGATCATCCGCCTGGTGCTGATCAACTGGCGCGAGGTCACCAACGGTTCGGCCGGTATTTCCGGCATCCCGAAGGTCACCTTCTTCGGCCTGATGACCTTCAACGTGTCGGACCCCAATTATATCGCCAAGGTGCTGCATCTGGCGACATCGAGCGCCTACTACAAGATCTTCCTCTATTACCTGATCCTGGCGCTGGCGCTGCTGACAGCCTTCGTCACCATCCGGCTGCGGCGCATGCCGGTCGGCCGTGCCTGGGAAGCGTTGCGGGAGGACGAGATCGCCTGCCGCTCGCTCGGTATCAACACCACCACCACGAAGCTGACAGCCTTCGCCACGGGTGCGATGTTCGGCGGCTTCGCCGGCGCGTTCTTCGCCGCACGGCAGGGCTTCGTCAGCCCGGAATCCTTCGTCTTCCTGGAATCGGCCATCATCCTGGCCATCGTCGTTCTCGGCGGCATGGGTTCGCTGGTCGGCATCGCGGTCGCCGCAATGGTGATGATCGGCGGCACCGAGGCATTGCGCGAACTCGACTTCCTCAAGCAGGTCTTCGGGCCCGACTTCACACCGGAACTCTACCGCATGCTTCTGTTCGGCATGGCCATGGTCATCGTCATGCTGTGGAAGCCGCGCGGCTTCGTCGGCAGTCGTGAACCAACCGCCTTCCTGAAGGAGCGAAAGGCTGTCTCAAGCTCCTTCACCAAGGAAGGACACGGCTGATGAATGCGAACCCTGTTCAGAAGGCCAATTCCGGCGCGAACGACGCTATCCTGCAGGTCGATCATCTGTCGATGAAGTTCGGTGGCCTGGTGGCCATCGGCGATCTGTCTTTCGCCGCCAAGCGCGGCGAGATCACCGCGCTGATCGGCCCCAACGGCGCCGGCAAGACCACGGTGTTCAACTGCATCACCGGCTTTTACAAGCCGTCGGAAGGCATGATCACGCTCAACCGGAACGATGGTTCGACCTTCCTGCTCGAGCGGCTGCCCAACCATGAAATCCCGGCGCGCGCCAAGGTGGCGCGCACCTTCCAGAACATCCGCCTATTCTCCGGCATGACCCTGCTGGAGAACCTGCTGGTCGCCCAGCACAACAAACTGATGAAGGCATCGGGCTACACGGTCCTCGGCCTTTTCGGCTTCAGCGGCTATCGCAAGGCCTCGGCCGAATCGGTGGAACTCGCCAAGCATTGGCTGGAAAAGGCCGATCTTGTCGACCGTGCCGACGACCCGGCCGGCGACCTGCCCTATGGCGCGCAGCGCCGCCTCGAGATCGCTCGCGCCATGTGCACGGGACCCGAGCTTCTGTGCCTCGACGAGCCGGCGGCCGGCCTCAATCCGAAAGAATCGGCGGCGCTCAACGAGCTGCTGATCGACATCAAGAACACATCCGGCACCTCGATCCTGTTGATCGAGCACGACATGTCGGTGGTCATGCAGATATCCGACCATGTCGTGGTGCTGGAGTACGGCCGCAAGATCTCCGACGGCAGTCCGCAGTCGGTGCGCACCGATCCGCGCGTCATCGCCGCCTATCTCGGCGTCGACGACGAGGAAGTCGAAGCGGTCCTTACCGAAGTCGGCGACGAAGATGTCATCGAACAGCTCGATACAGGGCCGGATGCCGCGCATGGTCCGGGAACGTCGTCGTCCTATCTCGCCGGGCCGGTGACCGACACGGTCGGCCATAGTTCGGGCGAGCGAGTTACGGTGGCCAAGGGAGCGTCAAAGGCCGGTCAGGTCGACGCCAGGTCGCTCGCCGCGGCAAACAAGGCAGCCTCGCTGGCAGCCGTGCCGGCAGCGAAGGCAAAGCCTGCTCCGAAAGCGGCTTCAAAGGCGGCAACCGGCACGGCGGCGAAGTCGACCGCGTCGGCCAAGCCGGCAGTCAAGGCCCCGGCAAAGGCTGGAGAGATCTCCAACCGGCTGGCTGCACCTCGCGGCGGCAAGGCCGATAATTTGACCCGTATCAAGGGCATCGGCGCGGTCAACGAGAAGAAGCTCAACGATCACGGCATCTTCCATTTCGACCAGATCGGCGCCTGGAAAAAGGCCGACGTCGAGGCCGCCGAAGCCTATCTCGCCTTTGACGGACGTATCGCGCGCGAGGAATGGGTCAAACAGGCCAGGCTGCTCGGCCAGGGCAAGGACACGGAATTCTCGCGCCGCGTCGACGCGGGCAAGGTGGCGACAAGCCATGCTTCCGCAAAGACTGCAAAGGCAGCCTCCGGAAAGACCGCGAGCAAGACCGCTGCCAAGCCCGCGGCGGGCAAGCGTGGAGGGGGCAAGTGATGGCCGCGACAACGCTGCTCGATATCAAGGGCGTGCAGACCTATTACGGCAACATCCGGGCGCTGAACGGCGTCGATGTCACCGTCAACCAAGGTGAGATCGTGGCACTGATCGGCGCCAACGGCGCCGGCAAGTCGACGCTGATGATGACCATTTTCGGCGCGCCGCGGGCTCGCGCCGGCACCATCACCTTTGCCGGCACCGACATAACCCAGATGCCGACGCACGAGATCGCTCGCATGCGCATTGCCCAGTCGCCCGAGGGCCGGCGGATCTTTCCGCGCATGACGGTGATGGAAAACCTGCAGATGGGCGCCAGCCTCGACAACCTCAAGCACTATGACGAGGACGTCGAGAAGGTGTTCACGCTGTTCCCGCGTTTGAAAGAGCGCATCACCCAGCGCGGCGGCACGCTGTCGGGCGGTGAGCAGCAGATGCTGTCGATCGGACGCGCGCTGATGGCACGGCCGAAGCTGCTTTTGCTCGACGAGCCGTCCCTGGGTCTCGCACCGCTGATCGTCAAGCAGATCTTCGATGCCATTCGCGAACTGAACCGCACCCAGGGGCTGACCGTGTTCCTGGTCGAGCAGAACGCCTTCGGTGCGCTCAAGCTCGCCACGCGCGGCTACGTCATGGTCAACGGCAATGTGACGATGAGCGGCACCGGCAAGGAGCTGCTCGCCAATCCGGAAGTGCGCGCCGCCTATCTCGAAGGCGGACACCACTGAGTTCGGAGCGGAATGCGTGCATCCGCCATTCCGCTCCAAATTGTTTGTTTGTCGCATGATCTTTGTCCGGAAAGTCCGCAACTTTTCGGGATCATGCTAAGGAGACTTCACCATGCAGGGCATTCTTTACGAGGAACCCTCGATCTGGCAGTTCTTCTTCGTCACCTGTCTGCTCGGCGGCTGGGCGGCGTGGATGACGGGCAAGGCCAGTGCTCAGACGTGGCGCAGCTTCATCCAGCTGTTCGCCTATATGCTGGGCCTCGGCATCGCGATCCGCTTCATCCATCACGCGCTGTTCGGCGGCACCATGTTCTCGCTGCACTATTATGTCGTCGACACCATCGTGCTGATGATCCTCGGCTTCGTCGGCTACCAATACACGCGCACCAACCAGATGGTGACACAGTATAATTGGCTCTACGAAAGAGCTTCACTCTTGAGCTGGAAACCGAAAGGTTGACGTTCATCATTAACGCCGTCTCGAAATTGAATCGGCGTGACAAGTGCCTGAAAATCGGCAAACTATGCTTTCTGCGATAAGGGTGGGCATCGCATGAAAGCTTCATCCACGCCCACTCGTTAATGGGAGCGTTTAAATGAAAAAGTCACTTTTGTCCGCCGTCGCCCTGACCGCGCTTGTCGCGTTCGGCGGTGCCGCGTGGGCTGACGTAATGGTCGGCGTCGCTGGCCCGATCACCGGTCCGAATGCCGCCTTCGGCGCGCAGTTGCAGAAGGGTGCGGAAGCTGCTGTCGCCGACATCAATGCGGCTGGCGGCATCAATGGCGAGCAGATCAAGCTCGAAGTCGGCGACGACGTTTCCGATCCGAAGCAGGGCATCTCGGTCGCCAACAAGTTCGTCGGCGACGGCGTCAAGTTCGTGGTCGGTCACTTCAACTCCGGCGTCTCGATCCCGGCCTCGGAAGTCTATGCCGAGAACGGCATCGTCGAAGTGACGCCGGCCGCAACCAACCCGCAGTTCACCGAACGCGGCCTGTGGAACGTGTTCCGCACCTGCGGACGCGATGACCAGCAGGGCAGCATTGCCGGCGCTTATCTGGCCGCCAACTTCAAGGATGCCAAGATCGCCGTCGTGCACGACAAGACCACCTACGGTCAGGGCCTTGCCGACGAAACCAAGAAGGCGATGAATGCCAAGGGCCTGACGGAAGTCATGTACGAAGGCATCAATGTCGGCGACAAGGACTTCTCGGCGCTGATCGCCAAGATGAAGGAAGCCGGCGTTTCCATCATCTATTGGGGCGGCCTGCACACCGAAGCCGGCCTGATCATCCGCCAGGCCGCCGACCAGGGCCTCAAGGCGACGCTGGTCTCCGGTGACGGCATCGTGTCGAACGAGTTGGCTTCGATCGCGGGCGACGCGGTTGCGGGCACGCTCAACACGTTCGGTCCGGATCCGCGCCTGATCCCCGCCAACAAGGAACTCGTCGAGAAGTTCCGCGCGCAGGGTTTCGAACCGGAAGCCTACACGCTCTACTCCTACGCAGCCATGCAGGCGATCGCCGCGGCAGCCACCGCTGCCAAGTCGAACGATCCGCAGGCAGTTGCCAAGGCGCTGCATGAAAACGGCCCGTTCAAGACCGTGCTCGGCGACCTGTCCTATGACGCCAAGGGCGACCCGACGCTGCCCGGCTACGTCATGTACGAATGGAAGAAGGGCGACGACGGCAAGTACACCTACATCCAGAAGATGTAAGCTCGTCAGTCTCCAGACCATGTACGATGCCCGGCGCTCGCGCCGGGCATTTTCTTTTGCCATCACGGGGGGCGGCCGATAGAGCCGGGTTCTTAGCCGGTGAATGATCGTGCGCTAACTGCAAAGCCGGCGCTTTTCTTGCTGTTCGGATGAATGCGAAGGGCTTCTGGCTCAATGATTCCATTTCAATCGGTTTAAACGCACGTCAATTTTGTTTGCACTGCAGCATTTTCACGCTAATCATTGCGCCGATTTCTCTTCCTTCCGTTGCTGGAGCCCAGTCCTTGGCCATCACGAAGATCCTCGTCGCCAACCGGTCCGAAATCGCCATTCGCGTTTTTCGCGCGGCCAACGAACTCGGCCTCAAAACCGTGGCGATCTGGGCCGAGGAAGACAAATACTCCCTGCATCGCTTCAAGGCCGACGAGAGCTACCAGGTCGGACGCGGGCCGCATCTGACCCGGGATATGGGGCCGATCGAAAGCTATCTGTCGATCGAGGAGGTGATCCGCGTCGCCAGGCTGTCGGGTGCCGATGCTATTCATCCCGGCTACGGATTGTTGTCGGAAAGTCCCGAATTCGCCGACGCCTGTGCCGAAGCCGGCATTACCTTCATCGGGCCGAAGCCGGACACAATGCGGCGGCTCGGCAACAAGGTCGCGGCGCGCAATCTCGCCATCGAGGTCGGGGTGCCGGTGATCCCCGCCACCGATCCGTTGCCGGATGACATGGAGGCGGTCAAGAAACTGGCCAAGGGAATCGGCTATCCGGTGATGCTGAAGGCGTCATGGGGCGGCGGCGGCCGCGGCATGCGCGCCATCCGCGCCGAAGCCGACCTTGCCCGTGAAGTCACCGAGGGCAAGCGCGAGGCGAAAGCCGCCTTCGGCAAGGACGAGGTCTATCTTGAAAAGCTGATCGAACGCGCCCGCCATGTCGAGGTGCAGGTGCTGGGCGACACCCATGGCAATGCGGTGCACCTGTTCGAGCGCGACTGTTCGATCCAGCGCCGCAACCAGAAGGTCGTCGAGCGGGCGCCGGCGCCCTATCTCGAAATGTCGCAGCGCGAGGAGCTTTGCAGCCATGCGCTGAAGATCGCCCGCGAGACCAGTTATATCGGCGCCGGCACGGTCGAGTTCCTGCAGGATGCCGACACCGGCAAATTCTATTTCATCGAGGTCAATCCGCGCATCCAGGTCGAGCACACCGTCACCGAGCAGGTGACCGGCATCGATATCGTCAAGGCGCAAATCCACATCCTCGACGGCTTTGCCATCGGCACACCGGAATCAGGCGTGCCGGCGCAGAAGGACATAAGGCTGAACGGCCACGCGCTGCAGTGCCGCATCACCACGGAAGATCCCGAACACAATTTCATCCCCGATTACGGCCGCATCACCGCCTATCGCGGCGCAACAGGCTTCGGCATCCGCCTCGATGGCGGCACCGCCTATTCGGGCGCTGTCATCACCCGCTTCTACGATCCGCTGCTGGAAAAGGTGACGGCGTGGGCGCCGACGCCGGCCGAGACGATCGCCCGCATGAACCGGGCGCTGCGCGAGTTCCGCATCCGCGGCGTCGCCACCAACCTGACTTTCCTCGAAGCGATCATCAACCATCCGAGCTTCGCCGACAATTCCTACACGACCAAGTTCATCGACACGACGCCGGAACTGTTCCAGCAGGTCAAGCGCCAGGACCGCGCCACCAAGCTCATCAACTATCTCGCCGACGTCAGCGTCAACGGCCATCCCGAGACGCGCGGCCGGCCGCAGCCGAAGGCCGATGCGGCCGCACCCGTGGTGCCTTACCTCAACGGCAATGTGCCCGGCGGCAGCAAGCAGAAGCTGGATGTGCTCGGGCCGGAGAAGTTCGCCGCCTGGATGCGCGATCAGAGGCAAGTGCTGGTCACCGACACGACGATGCGCGATGGCCACCAGTCGTTGCTCGCCACCCGTGTGCGAACGCATGACATTGCCGGCATCGCCGGTACCTATGCGCGTGCCTTGCCGCAGCTTCTATCGCTGGAATGCTGGGGTGGCGCCACCTTCGACGTCGCCATGCGGTTCCTCACCGAGGATCCGTGGGAGCGGCTGTCGCTGGTGCGCGAGGCGGCGCCCAATCTGCTGTTGCAGATGCTGCTGCGCGGCGCCAATGGCGTCGGCTACACCAACTATCCCGACAATGTCGTGCAGCATTTCGTCAAGCAGGCAGCAAGCGGTGGCATCGACCTGTTCCGGGTCTTCGATTGCCTGAACTGGGTCGACAACATGCGCGTCGCCATGGATGCGGTCGGCGCCGAGGGCAAGCTGATCGAAGCGGCGATCTGCTATACCGGCGACATTCTCGATCCGGCGCGGGCGAAATACGACCTCAAATACTATGTCGGCCTGGCCAAGGAATTGCAGGCGGCCGGCGCCCACATCATCGCCGTCAAGGACATGGCCGGTCTGCTGAAGCCTTCCGCAGCACGCGTGCTGTTCAAGGCGTTGCGCGAGGCGACCGACCTGCCGATCCATTTCCACACCCACGACACGTCGGGCCTGTCGGCGGCGACGGTGCTGGCGGCGGTGGAAAGCGGCGTCGACGCCATAGACGCGGCGATGGATGCTTTCTCCGGCAACACCTCGCAGCCATGCCTTGGCTCGCTCGTCGAGGCGCTGAAGGGCACCGAACGCGACCCCGGTCTCGACCCGCAATGGATCAGGAAAATCTCGTTCTACTGGGAAGCGGTGCGCAACCAGTACGCCGCCTTCGAAAGCGACCTCAAGGGACCGGCCTCGGAAGTCTATCTGCACGAGATGCCGGGCGGGCAGTTCACCAATCTGAAGGAACAGGCGCGCTCGCTCGGACTGGAGACGCGCTGGCACGAGGTGGCGCAGACCTATCACGACGTCAATCTGATGTTCGGCGACATCGTCAAGGTGACGCCGTCCTCCAAGGTCGTCGGCGACATGGCATTGATGATGGTCAGCCAGGACCTGACCGTTGCCGATGTCGAAAACCCGGACAAGGATATCGCCTTTCCGGACTCGGTCGTCTCGATGCTGCGCGGCGATCTTGGCCAGTCGCCAGGCGGGTGGCCGACGGCGCTGCAGAGGAAGGCGCTGAAGGGCGACAAGCCGATCACGGTGCGGCCCGGCTCACTGCTCAAGCCAGCCGACCTCAAGGCCAACCGCAAGGAAATCGAGGAGAAGCTCGAGCGCAAGCTGTCGGAGTTCGAATTCGCCTCGTGGCTGATGTATCCGAAGGTGTTCACGGATTTCGCCGGCGCGCAGGAAACCTATGGGCCGGTCAGCGTCCTGCCGACGCCGACCTATTTCTACGGCATGAAGCCGGAAGACGAGATCTTCGTCGACATCGAGAAGGGCAAGACGCTGGTGGTGCGCTGCCTGGCCATCGGCGATGTCGACGAGAAGGGCATGGTCACCGTGTTCTTCGAGCTCAACGGCCAGCCGCGCCGCGTGAAAGTGCCCGACAGAGCGCATGGCGCGTCCGCCGCCAAGGCCCGCCGCAAGGCCGAACCCGGCAACGAGGCGCATGTCGGCGCACCGATGCCGGGCGTCGTCTCGGCGCTTTCGGTGGCTGCCGGCCAGGCTGTGAAGGCCGGTGACGTGCTGCTTTCCATCGAGGCGATGAAGATGGAGACGGCGCTGCATGCCGAGCGCGACGGCACGGTCGCCGAGGTGCTGGTCAAGGCCGGCGACCAGATCGATGCGAAGGATCTGCTGATCGCTTTCAGCTAATTGATACCTTCCTGGGGATGGCTGTCCGCATCGTGGCGGCAGCGTCAGTTCGATCATCGATAACAGCTTGACCCGCCGCCGCCGGTCGGGCATCGAGCCCGCTCAATTCGCCGCTGCATGCATCCCGAGTCGCGGCGCAGAAACGATGTGGAGAAAAATATGGCCGACGATATCACCGATACCAGCCAGACTGTTGCCGCCGGCCAGCTGCGTGCCTTCATCGAGCGCATAGAGCGGCTCGAGGAGGAGAAGAAAACCATTTCCGACGATATCAAGGAAGTGTTCGCCGAGGCCAAGGGCACCGGCTTCGACACCAAGGCGATGCGCACGATCATCCGGCTGCGCAAGAAGGACCAGGCCGAGCGTCAGGAAGAGGAAACCATCCTCGATCTGTACAAGGCCGCACTCGGTATGGTGTAGAGACTGTCTGGAAATTCTACTCTGGCGGCCATCTGTTGGCGTTTTCTGCGCTTCCGGTGCTCGCGTACTTTAAGTACGCTCCGCTCCGGTTCTCGAAACCACCACCATATGACTCGCCAGAGCGAATTTCGAAACAGTCTCGGGCCGAGCATGATGCCGAAGCGAGCATCGAGCCATGAGCGAATTCGACTT
Source organism: Mesorhizobium sp. M7A.F.Ca.MR.245.00.0.0 (assembly GCF_003997415.1). Classification (NCBI taxonomy): domain Bacteria; kingdom Pseudomonadati; phylum Pseudomonadota; class Alphaproteobacteria; order Hyphomicrobiales; family Phyllobacteriaceae; genus Mesorhizobium; species Mesorhizobium sp. M7A.F.Ca.MR.245.00.0.0. Next base: position 95,505 of record NZ_RZTE01000007.1, read on the forward strand.
CGGCGCCCGCCGCGCCTCTGAATTCCGCCAGCGCGGCTTCTGGACGCTGTTCGCCGAGCGGCATCCGGAAGAAAGGGCTCTGATGGCGAGGCGCGGACCCTGGTTCTGGCAGCGTGGGCTGCCCGACTTCGCCTTGGTTCTTTCCATGTATGTCGCGCCGGCGCAGAGCCAGGTCGGCGTCTTCTTCGGTCGCAACGAGAAGTTCGGCGCCACGCAGGCGTGGTCGCGGTTGAAACCGTTTCAGCCTGATATCGAAGCCAGGCTGAAGCTCAGGCCGGAACAGAGTTGCGAGGACCTCGGCATCAATTCGATGTGGCGGGTGAACTGCTATGCCGAGGACAACTGGCCAGCCATGGCCGACTGGCTGGTGACCGAATGCTCGCGTATCGAGCGCGCGGTAACCGAAGTCCTGAGGCAGGGATAGACATCCGGTGTTGCCAGAGGGTATCGGCTCCTTTTTCCGCTCACGCTGGCAAGGCCAGGTGCCGCTCGACCGGCTGTTCTGGCGCGACCTTGTCCTCGTCGGCACTGCGGTCAGCATCGCCGCATCCGTGCTGGCGCTCGTCTTGCTCGGACTGAAGTTGCCGCTCGGGCTTGTGCTGGCAGTGCATTTCGCGTCGGTGCCCTACAGCCTGTTCCTGACCTTGGCGGTGTGGCGGACCACCGAAAAGATTTCCGGGGCCAAGGCCTGGATGATGACGTTGGGCGCTACGCTGTGGCTGGTGGCGATGATCGTGGTCTGATCGTCTGCCCAGAGGGGGGCAACGGATACTTAAACGAAAAGGGCGACAGATGCCGCCCTTTCATAGTGTCGAACCCGGATGGCTCAGGCCGAAGGCTCGAATTTCAGCGCCACCCCGTTGATGCAATAGCGCAGGCCGGTCGGCGGCGGGCCGTCCTCGAAGACATGGCCGAGATGGCTGCCGCAGCGGGCGCAATGACATTCGGTGCGAACCATGCCGTAGCTGCGGTCGACGGTGTTTTCGACCGAGCCCGGCACCGGGTCGTTGAAGCTCGGCCAGCCGGTGCCGCTCTCGAACTTCAGCTTGGATTCGAACAAGGGCTGGTCGCAGCCGGCGCAGGAAAAGGTGCCGGCGCGCTTCTCGTAGAGCAAGGCGCAGCTTCCCGGCCGTTCGGTGCCGTGGCCGCGCATGACGGCATACTGCTCCGGCGTCAGCCGGGCGCGCCATTCGGCGTCGGTGCGGGTTACGGGGTAGGTATGGGTGTCCATGTGATCTCCTCAGCCTTGCCGGCTCGTTGTTGATTGCAACCGGATATTCGCGTCAAGATAGGCATTTGTTACACGACTGCCCAGTGTCTGACGTTCCAAGGTTGAATTCCCCCTTCTTCAGGCGTCTGCGCCGCCCCTCACCTGCCTGCCGGCATCCTCTCCCCGTAAACGGGGCGAGGGGCCCTGTCGTCCGCGATTTCGCCAATTGTCAGCGTTGCAAGAAAGGGCGCCGGCGTTGCGGCCAGGCCCTCTCGCCCCGTTTACGGGGAGAGATGTCCGGCAGGACAGTGAGGGGCGGCGCCAACTTTCACGATTGATGGTCTCTGAGGTGATGGTTCCGCACCTCTGACAACTAATGCTTTCTTGAAAGCTGCTTGGTCGCGCCCTCAAGCCCGGCCAAAGTCAGCGGGAACATGCGGCCGCCGAAGATGTCGCGGATCATCGCAATCGAATGGGTGTAGCCCCAGTTCCTGGGGTCTTCGGGGTTCAGCCATACCGCGTTCGGCCATTGCTGCAGCAGGCGGCCGAGCCAGACGCTGCCTGCCTCCGGATTCCAGTGCTCGACCGAACCGCCGGGGTGAGCGATCTCGTAGGGGCTCATCGACGCGTCGCCGACGACGATCACCTTGTAGTCCGGCCCATATTTGTGGAGCAGGTCGAAGGTCGGAATCACCTCGGCATGCCTGCGGCGATTGTCCTTCCACACGCCCTCATAGAGGCAGTTGTGGAAATAAAAATATTCGAGCTGGCGGAATTCGGCGCGGGCGGCCGAGAACAGCTCCTCGACGCTCTTGATGTGGTCGTCCATCGAGCCGCCGACATCGAAGAACATCAAAAGCTTCACCGCGTTTCGCCGCTCGGGCCGCGTCTGCACGTCGAGATAGCCATGTTCGGCGGTGGCGTGGATGGTGCCGGGCAGGTCGAATTCCTCCTCGGCGCCTTCGCGCACCCAGCGACGCAAGCGCTTCAGCGCGATCTTGATGTTGCGGGTGCCGAGTTCGACGGCATCATCGAAATTCCTGAACTCACGTCTGTCCCACACCTTCACCGCGCGGCGGTTGCGGCTTTCATGCTGGCCGATACGCACACCTTCGGGATTGTAGCCATAGGCGCCGAAGGGCGACGTGCCGCCGGTGCCGATCCATTTCGAGCCGCCCTGGTGGCGGCCTTTTTGCTCCTGCAGCCGCTGTTTCAATGTCTCCATCAGTTTCTCGAAACCGCCCAGCGCTTCGACCAGTTTTTTCTCTTCGTCGCTCAGGTGCTTTTCGGCGAGGCGGCGCAACCATTCCTCGGGGATATTGGCGACATCGACGGCATCCGGCCCGCCCAGTGCTTCGATGCCCTTGAAGACATGGGCAAACACCTGGTCGAAGCGGTCGATATGGCGCTCGTCCTTCACCAACGCCGCACGGGCGAGGTAATAAAAGCCTTCGACGTCGTAGTCGACCAGCCCGGCTTCCAGCCCCTCCAGCAGCGACAGATATTCCCTGAGCGAAACGGGAACACGCGCGGCCTTCAGTTCGAGGAAGAAGGGGATGAACATTGTCTATCTACAGCAGATCATACTCGATGAAGCCGGTGCGGCGCGCGACATGGTCGTAGAGTTTGCGCGCGGTGGTGTTGGTTTCGTGCGTCATCCAGTAGACGTTCTTGACGCCGACTTTGTCGGCTTCCTCTTTCACCGCCTTGATCAGCGCAGCACCAACGCCTTTGCCGCGCACGTCAGGGTCGGCGAACAGGTCCTGCAGATAGCAGTTGTTTTTTTCCGACCAGCCTGAGCGGTGGTAGAGATAGTGGGTGAGGCCGACGGCCTTGCCGTCGAGCGTGGCGATGAAGCCTTTCGGCTCGAATTCACTCTCGGTGAACAGCCGCTTCCAGGTGATGGCGTAGACCTCTTCCGGCAGCTTCGTCTCATAGAAGGTGAGGTAGTCGGTCCACAGCCGCCGCCAGTCGGCGTGGTCGGACTGCACGAGCGGGCGGACGATAATCTCAGACATGTCATCTCCTCTGAAGGTTTGGCCGAAGCTGCCTGCCTGTTCGGCTGCGGGCAACGGTCCACAGGAGGGAAAGCGCTGCTGCTGCCCTATTGCTGCCTTCGTGCCATGAAGGCCAGCCGCTCGAACAAATGCACGTCCTGCTCGTTCTTCAGCAATGCGCCATGCAACTTGGGCAGGGCGTTCTTCGGATCGGCGCGCAGATCTTCCGGCGCGATATCGTCGGCGACCAGCAGCCTTATCCAGTCGAGCGCCTCGGAGGTCGACGGCTTCTTCTTCAAGCCGGGCACGTCGCGGATTTCGTAGAACTGGGTCAGCGCCGCGCGCACCAGGTTCTGCTTGATGCCGGGATAGTGGACGTCGACGATTTTGTGCAGCGTGTCGACGTCGGGAAAGCGGATGTAGTGGAAGAAGCAGCGGCGCAGGAACGCGTCCGGCAGTTCCTTCTCGTTGTTGGAGGTGATGATGACGATCGGCCTGACGGCGGCGCGGATGGTTTCGCCGGTCTCGTAGACGAAGAACTCCATCCGATCGAGTTCCTGCAGGAGGTCGTTGGGGAATTCGATGTCGGCCTTGTCGATCTCGTCGATCAAAAGCACGACCTTCCTGCCGGCGGCGAACGCCTCCCAGAGCTTGCCGCGTTTGATGTAGTTCCTGATGTCGTTGAAGCGCTCGTCGCCAAGCTGGCTGTCGCGCAGCCGCGAGACGGCATCATATTCGTACAGGCCCTGCTGCGCCCGCGTCGTCGACTTGACGTGCCATTCGATGAGGTCGAGGCCGAGTGCAGCAGCCACCTGGCGGGCGAGTTCCGTCTTGCCGGTGCCTGGCTCGCCCTTGACCAGCAAGGGCCGCTCCAGCGCGATCGCCGCGTTGACTGCCACCATCAGATCCTTGTCGGCGACATAGGCCGCCGTGCCTTCGAAACGCATTCTTGCTCCTCGGTTGGTCATGGCAACCGTAAGGACGCGGCTCACCCTGTGCAAGGGTGCGCCGGCCGCGGCGAATGGCCTTGAACCCTGATGGAAACATATGCCCGTCTCACTGGCGCTTAGCCGGCCGGCAGCCTATATTGGGCGGGACGGTCTGTGCTTCCCGGCAGGAGAACATTTTCCCCGGGGCCTTAACGATCCTTAGGGAGCTGTCCCTGGGAAGACCCGTGGGTTTTCTCACACGGCGCCCACCTACTTTGTAGGTTCCCGGGATCGCTCTCTCCACCGGTTGTGTGGATCGTCACTTATTGCCACGCGTCCCGCATTTCGGTGGATGATTGCGGTGGAAAACGTCGCTCCCAAATTCTACCCTGGCTGAATGACCTCTCTCAAAGACCTGAAAAAGCAGCTTCGCCGTGAGGCCCTCGGACGCCGCGATGCGCTCGATGAGTTCTGGCGGGTGGAGGTCGCGCTTGAAATGGCCGAGACGGCACGCGATCACCTCCATGTCGAGCCGGGCCAGATCGTTTCCGGCTTCTGGCCGATGCGTTCGGAAGTCGACGTTCGGCCGCTGATGTTTGCCTTGCGCGAAAAGGGCGCGCGGCTTTGCCTGCCGGCCATTCTCGACAAGACCACCATTGTCTTTCGCGAACTGGTGCGCGGCGCGCCGATGGTCGAGATGGGTTTCGGCACGGTCGGCCCTCACGAGGAAGCCGAGGTGCTCGACCCCTCTGTGATGCTGGTGCCGCTTGCCGCTTTCGATGCACGCGGCCATCGCATCGGCTATGGTGCCGGCTATTACGACCGCGCCATCGCCAAGCTGATCGACAAGGGACAGCCGCCGCGGCTGATCGGCATCGCCTTCGACTGCCAGGAGGTGGCGCAGGTGCCGGATGAGGCGCACGACGTCGTCATCGCGGAAATACTCACCGAGAGCGGGTTGCGCCGCTTCGCGCCAAAATTGTAGATAAGTACAAGGGGCGCATGATCTTCACTGGCGCCATGCAGCTTTCGCTGACCTTCGGTGCGGGATCATATGAGACTTCTCTTCCTCGGTGACATGGTTGGCAAGACAGGACGCACGGCGGTGTGGGAACAGCTGCCCGGACTGATCTCCGACTTCAAACTCGATTTCGTCATCGTCAATGGTGAGAACGCCGCCGGCGGCTTCGGCATCACCGAAGAGATCTTTCGCGAGACGATCGCGGCCGGTGCGGATGTCGTCACCACCGGCAATCATGTCTGGGACCAGCGCGACGCGCTCGCCTTCGCGCCGCGCGAAGAGCGCTTCCTGCGTCCCTCCAACTTTCCCAAGGGCACGCCCGGGCGCGGCTCCGGTGTCTATATCGCCAGGAGCGGCGCGCGCGTGCTGGTCGCCAACATCATGGGCCGGGTGTTCATGCATCCCGAGCTCGACGATCCCTTCCAGGCAGGCGAACGCGAGCTTGCCGCCTGTCCGCTCGGCGAGCAGGCGGATGCCGTGATTATCGACTTCCACGCCGAGGCGACCTCGGAAAAGATGTGCTTCGCGCATTTCGTCGACGGCCGCGCCAGCCTCGTCATCGGCACCCACACCCACCAGCCGACGGGCGATCACCAGATCCTCAACGGCGGTACCGGCTATATGTCCGACGCCGGCATGTGCGGCGACTATGATTCCTCGCTCGGCATGGACAAGGAGGAGCCGCTCAACCGGTTCCTGTCGAAGGTGCCGAAAGGCCGCTTCGAGGCGGCGACCGGACCGGCGACCTTGTGCGGCGTCGGCGTCGATATTTCAGACCGCACAGGGCTGACCGAGCGGATTGCGCCGTTTCGTCGCGGGCCACGGCTGGAGGAAACCGCACCGTCCTTCTGGTCGTGACATTGATATAGGCACGCTTAGTACCTAACTGCCGGCGACACTGCTCTAGATCGTTAAAAGAGGGGACGACCTCCATGCAGCTCATCGAATTCCTGGCGCCGCATTTTCAATTTGTTTCCGACCCGACGGCTTGGGTCGCGCTGCTGACGTTGATTGTGCTCGAGGTCGTGCTCGGCATCGACAATCTGATCTTCATCTCGATCCTGACCAACAAGCTGCCGGAAGCACAACGGGCCCGTGCCCGCCGGCTCGGCATCTCGGCGGCCCTGATCATGCGGCTGGTGCTGCTGGCCACCATTTCGATCATCGTCCAGCTGACCACGCCGGTGTTCACGGCCTTCGGCCACGGTTTTTCCTGGCGCGACCTGATCCTGATCGCCGGCGGCCTGTTCCTGGTCTGGAAGGCGACCAAGGAGATCCATCACACCGTCGATCCCGACGACCACAAGGATACGATGATGGGCGAGACGCTGCAGATCAGCCTTGCCGGCGCGATCTTCCAGATCCTGCTGCTCGACCTGGTCTTCTCGATCGATTCGATCATCACCGCCGTCGGCATGACCGACGAGATCGCCATCATGTACATCGCCGTGATCGTCGCGGTCACCGTGATGATGCTGGCGGCCGGGCCGCTGGCCAACTTCATCGCCAAGAACCCGAGCATCGTCATGCTGGCGCTGGGCTTCCTTCTGATGATCGGCATGACGCTGATCGCAGACGGCATGGGCTACCATGTGCCCAAGGGCTACATCTATGCGGCGATGGGCTTTTCGGCATTGGTCGAGGGGCTCAACATGCTGGCGCGGCGACGTAAGAAGTCGGGCGGCGGGCATTGAGGCAGACCCTGAATACCTAATGTCCTGGCACGCCCTTCGGGTGACGGTCGCCGATCAGGCCGAGCGTCAGGCCCTGTTCCAGCCACGCCTTGGCGCCGGCCAGCACCAGCGTGAAGCCGCCGGTTGAGCCGACGGCCTCTTTCACCTGCTCGTCGCCATCCCCGGCGAAGCCAAAATTGCGAACCTCGAGAAAGGTCGTCTCGTCGGGCATTTCGGTGAAGGTCCAGACCACCGTGGTCGGCGGATCGCTCCATTGCATGACGATCTTTTCATTCGCGACGATCTCGCTGACGTTGACGGTCGTCGAGACACCGTACATGCGCCACTCCCAGAGGACTTGCTTGCCGCTGTCCAGCCGGCCGCTGCCATGGGTGAACCAGAATTTCGTGGTGATGGCCGGATCGACGATGGCCTCGAATACATCGGCGACAGGCCGCCGGATCAGCATGCCGGCTTCGGCGGTCGGCTTTTCGTGGATGTCCATGGGATGCTCCCTCGTGGCTTGGCGCTCACCAGGCGTCCGGCTCGCGCAGCATGTGGACGATGTTGGCCGGGTTGGCGATCCAACCGCCGCGAAAGCCCTCACCCAGGGGCTCGATGACGTCGCAGCGCACAACACCGGCCTTGGCCAGATGATCCGCGGCCGTCGAAAAATTGTCGGTGAATAGTTCCAGCCACACCTCGGCCTGGCTCATCATCGGCGCCTCATCGATCCACAGGCGGTTGGGGCCTAATTCGAAGCCAATGGCGGGCGCCTTGTCCGTGAACGGCTTCAGGCCGACAACGTCGCGGTAGAAGGCGATCGTCGCCTTATATTGGTGCGGCGGTACCTTCATGGCGATGTTGATGCCGCCGGTGATTTTCGTGGTCATAGCTGGCTCCGTTGTCGTGTTCTGCTGTTGTCGCCTTTGCTCAGGCTGGTCATGCGAGATTGATCTGCCAGGAGACCCCGAACCTGTCGTCGAGCCATGCGAAACGGCGGCTGAAGCCGTAATTGTCCGGTGGCATCAGGAACGCGCCGTCCTTGCCCAGTGTCTCGACAATCCGGTCCAGTTCGTCCTCGGCGGAACAGTCCACATACAGCGAGACCGACGGCGTGAAGGTGAAAGCGTGGTGGACGGGGCTATTGAAGATCATGACTTCCAGGCCGGCGATCGACACGCGCGCAAGCTTGACCGTCCCGTCCGGGCCGTCTTCGCCGGGGCCGTAGCGTGTGACGTCAAGGACGCTGCTGCCGGGAATGGTCTCGCAATAGAGGGTCATTGCCTCTTCGGCCTTGCCCTCGAACATCAGGAATGGCGATACTTTCGTCATCGCAAGGTCTCCATCTTCCTTCTGTTGCTCGGATATCGGGTCGCTCAAATATTGGTCTCGTTGGCGGGTTCGCCCTTCATCTCGCTGCGGTAGTAGCCGTCTCGCAAATTGATGCCGTATTCGACATAGGCCTTCATGCAGGCCAGCATCTGCGACCAGCCCTCGCAATTGAGGTAGGACTTCTTCAGGCCGACCGCGCCTTCCTGCCAACCGCTCTCGGCGATGGTGACGAAGGTGCCGCCATCGTCGAGCGGCTCGAAATTCATCTCGATGCGGGTCTTGTAGGCCGGCTTGCCGTCGGCGTCGGTGGCATCCCAGCGCAGCACGATACGGCTGTCCTTGACCACTTCGTCGACCTCGACCGGCACCTTGCCCCACCAGACGACGCCGGCGCCGGCTTCCAGCCGGGCGCTGGCGCCGCCGATCGTGGTGAAATAGCCGCTCAGTTTCTTCGGATTGACGACCGCGTCGAAGACCTCGGCGACCGGCTTGCCGATGCGTCCGGAAACACTGAATCCAAGTGACATATCCACAACTCCTTCCCTTGATCGGTCCAACGATATGTTATAAAAACATAACATGTCAAGCCGATCGCAAGACGACAATGTTTTCAAGGCGCTGGCGCACCCGCGCCGGCGTGAAATGCTGGATCAGCTGAAGGACACGCCGAAGACGACCGGCATGCTGTGCGAGGCCTTTCCCGACATCGATCGCTGCACCGTGATGCTGCATCTCAAGGTGTTGGAGGAGGCCGATCTGATCGTTGCGCGGCGCGACGGCCGCGAGCGCTGGAACCATCTCAACGCGCTGCCGATCAAGCAGATCCACGACCGCTGGATCAGCCAGTATGCCGGGCATGCCCTCAGCATCATCGACCGGCTGAAGTCGGACCTCGAGGCATGAGCGGCCGCAGCAGGTCATGTCTTACGCCGCATGCGCGGTGCGGCTGGACGAATTGAGCCGATTTATCTATAAGCCGGCCATTCCGACAGAGAACGCCGTGCTTCCACGAGGTGCACCTGAGACGCTCTGAAATTTTGAATTCGGGCATTGCGGAAACGAGGTCAGATCACTTCGCTTCGGGATGCTCTAGCCGAGAAGACGACACCATGGCTGGCCATTCACAGTTCAAGAACATCATGCACCGCAAGGGCCGCCAGGATGCGGTGCGGTCTAAAATGTTTTCCAAGCTGGCGCGCGAAATCACCGTCGCCGCCAAAAGCGGGACGCCCGATCCATCGATGAACCCTCGCTTGCGGCTGGCGATCCAGAACGCCAAGGCGGTGTCGATGCCGAAGGACAACATCCAACGCGCCGTCAACAAGGCCTCGATGGGCGATGCCGAGAACTACGAAGCCGTGCGCTATGAGGGCTATGGCCCGGGCGGCGTCGCCGTCATTGTCGAGGCGCTGACCGACAACCGCAACCGTTCGGCATCCAATGTGCGCGCCGCCTTCACCAAGGCCGGCGGCGCGATGGGCGAAACGGGCTCGGTGTCGTTCATGTGGGACCGCGTCGGCGAGATCTATTATCCGGCATCGGCCGGCAGCGCCGACAAGATCATGGATGCGGCGATCGAAGCCGGTGCCGACGATGTAGAATCGGACGAGGAAGGCCATACCATCTATTGCGGCTTCGAGAACATGGGAGAAGTGTCGAAGGCGCTGGAAGGCGCGCTCGGCGAGGCTGAATCGGTCAAGCCGATCTGGCGGCCGCAAAACAACGTTCCGGTCGATGAGGAGCGGGCACAGTCGCTGATGAAGCTGGTCGCCACGCTCGAGGATGACGACGACGTCCAGAGCGTCTACGCCAACTTCGAAGTCGACGACGAGACCATGGCCAAGCTCAGCGCGGCATGAGCGAAGCTCAGTCCGAAATGAGCGGAGCTATACCCGCCACGAGCGAAAAGCCGTTGCCGGTCGTCCGCATCACCTATTGCACGCAGTGTCAGTGGCTGCTGCGCGCCGGCTGGATGGCGCAGGAGCTGCTGTCGACCTTCGGCACCGATCTGGGCGAGGTGACGCTGGTGCCGGGCACCGGCGGCATCTTCACCATTTCCTGCAATGACGTGCTTGTCTGGGACCGCAAGCGCGACGGCGGCTTTCCGGACGCGGCCAAACTGAAGCAACTGGTCCGCGATGTCATTGATCCGGACCGCGACCTCGGCCATTCCGATCGGAAGACAAAGGCATAGGGGTCGCCAGCGCTGCCGTCACTTGCGTCGCCACGCACCGACAGCGGCGCCAATCGCAATACCCACGGCAACGCCCATCGGCAGATCATCCAGAGCGGTGCCGATCAACTCCGATGGCCATGCCGAAGGCCATATTTGCGTATTGATCCTTCATCGGTCGCTCCATCCATCGTCGTCAACGCGTGGCGAACCAGAAGGATGCCAGCGCGGCTATGCCGCTGATGGTGCGGACATGGTTCCACATCACCCATTCATTGAGGTAGCGCGACCATAGGCTTGCACCGTTGCCGCTTGCCGGATCGATGGCGGCCAGGGCATCGTTGAGCGGCACGTTGAAGATCATCGTCACCACCACGATGCCGATGAGATAGAGCAGACTGCCGGCAATCAGCCAGAGCGAGCCCGGCTGGCTCCAGCCGATCGCCGCACCGATGGCGACAACAATGCAGACGAGCGCCGTGCCGAACAGCGCCGTCATGAACAGCGGCGTCACCGCTGTGACGTTGATGGAATTCATCGCGGCAATGCCGCTTGCGGCTGGCAGGCGGGCGAGGCCCGGCATGACGAAGCTGGAGAAAGCAAAGAAGACGCCGCCGACGACGCCTGAGCCGATTGCGGCGATGAAGATGAGGGTGGGGAGAAGCTTCGCGATCATGTCAGTTGCTCCAGATGCCGGTTGCGGCGGTTTGCGTTGCGTAGGCGGAGAAGTCTCTTGGCTGGCGACCAAGCACGCGCTGGACGCCGTCGGTGAACGACTCGTTGCGGCCGTCGAGCACCTGGGTGAACAGCTCATTGGGCAGCCAGCCGAATTCGGGCGGCAGCTCATGCGCGGCTACTGCGGCAGTGAATTCGTCATGCGAGATCCTGACAAAGCGGATGTCGCGTCCGGCCGCCTTGGCAATCTCGGCGACCGCGTCTGCGAAGCTCAGCAGCCGCGGCCCGGTCAACTCATAGAGCTGGCCGACATGGCCTGGCTCCGTCAGCACGGCAAAGGCGGCGTCGGCGATGTCGTCGGCATCGACAAAGGGCTCGCCGACATTGCCGATCGGCAACGCCACTTCGCCTTCAGCCAGGGACCCGGTGAAGAAGCCTTCGCTGAAGTTCTGCGAGAACCAAGCGCAGCGCAGGATGGTCCAGTCGGCGCCCGAGGCCTTCAGCATCTCTTCGGCGCGCTGGGCTTCCGTTTCGCCGCGCCCCGACAGCAGCACCAGTCGGGTGACACCGTTTTGCACCGCGAGCCTGGCGAAGGCGTCGACGGTTTCAGCGGCGCCCGGCACGGCGATGTCGGGATAGTAGCTGATGTAGACGGCGCTGACGCCTTGCATTGCCGGTCCCCAGGTCGCTGGGACTTCCCAGTCGAAGCGCCGTGTACCGGAGCGCGAGCCGATCCGCACCGGCAGGTCGTGCGCCGTCAGCCGCTCGGCGAGACGGCGGCCGGTCTTGCCGGTGCCGCCGAGGATCAGAATTGGTTTGGTTGTCGGGTCAGTCATAACCGTTTCCTCTGTTTAAAATATGAATAATCCTCACATTTGCAAAATGTGATAAACCCTCGTATTTTGCGAGTCAAGCGATTTTGCTGGCATTGGAGTCAGTCATGGAAGACACGGCCGCGCCGGTTTCCGCGCGGGAGCAGATTGCTTCGCCGCGCCGGGCGCCCAGCCAGCAGCGCAGCCGCGAGCGGGTCGAGCGCATGCTGACTGCCGCCTCAGCGCTGATCGCCGAGCAAGGCAGCGACGCCATGCGCATGGGAGAGGTGGCGGAACGGGCCGGGGTGTCGATCGGGTCGCTCTACCAGTTCTTTCCGGACAAGCGGGCGATCATCTGGGCGCTGGCCGAGCGCTACACCGCCGAAAGCCAGTCCTGCATTTCGGCAGCACTGGCTGGTGTCAGGGACGCCGAAGGGCTCGGCCGGGCGTTTTCGGAACTGGTCGATATCTACTACGGGCTGTTCCTGGCCGAACCGGTGATGCGCGATATCTGGTCGGGCACGCAGGCCGACAAGGCGCTGCGTCAACTTGAACTCGCCGACAGCCGGGCCAATGCCGAGTTTCTGACCACCGTGCTCAAACGGTTGCGGCCCGACGCCGATCCGGTGGCGCTGGAAACGACGGCGTTCCTGATCTGGCAAATGGGCGAAGCCGCCATGCGGCTGGCGATCTCGGTCGATCGGCTGGAGGGCGACAGGCTGGTCGCCGCGTATAAGCGCATGGCGTTGCGAGAATTGCTGGCCGAGTAGGACAGTGCACTAGCGGCCAAAATAGTCCTTCAGCATTTCGCCGCGTTCATCTTCTGTGCACATCGCCATGCGGCCGAGATTGAACCGGCCGCGACAAAGCGCGACGACGGACAATGCGCAGTTCACCGTCTCGTCATCGGTGGAAGTTGCCAGATCCCGCAATGCCAAATGCAGAAGCGTTCGCCACGCTGCCCTGTAATGCGGTTCGATCCAAGCAGGAATCTTCGGGTTCCGGTCGTCGAGTAGGCGCGCTTCTTCGATGGTTGCGGCCAGACCATAGGCACCCCAATAAGCCGGAGCGTGACCTTCGGAGATGCGAACGATTTCAACGACCGCTGCGTAAGACGCGTCTCCAACATCCCCCTGATGATGCAACTCATTCCAAAGCTCGTCCCAGACCGTTTTGTCATCATAGCGAAGGGCCAGTGTTCGCAAGGCCGGTCGAGGATCGTAGGCCACCTTGTATCCGCCTTTAAGGCTGGAACATCGATCGTCGTCGAGAATAAACATCTTGCCCTCCGAGAACCATTGCGTTCCACCAAGGCTGCCCGTGGTCAACAAAAACCCGCCACAAGGGCGGGTTTTCGATCTGCGTAAAGGTCGTCGAGCTTAGATGCCGAAACCTTCGAAACGCTTCTTGAACTTCGACAGGCGGCCGCCGCGGTCGAGCAGGGTCTGCTGGCCGCCGGTCCAGGCCGGATGAGTGGTCGGGTCGATATCGAGGTTCATCGTATCGCCTTCCTTGCCCCAGGTCGAACGGGTCGTGTATTCGGTGCCGTCGGTCATGACGACCTTGATGGTGTGGTAATCGGGATGGATGTCGGTCTTCATGGGTTCGGTTCCTGGCTTGCCGGCGCTGCCGACGGGCATAAGCCTGCGTCGATGCGCCCCTTTTTAAAACTCGAAGCCGCAGCTATTGAGGAGCCACGGCTTCTAAAACGGTCGGCGAGCCTATACATCAGCCGGAATTGAATCACAAGGCCGCGGCAAGCGCATATTGAGGCGCAGACCCCAAGGGCGGCTGGAGGAAACATCGGGATGGCGCAAATCAGCAGCGCAGACGAGCGCCGGCGCTCGCTCAAGCCGCTCCGGCGCCTGTTCCCCTACATCACGCACTATCGCACACTGGTCGTCGGCGCCATCATCTCGCTGGTCATCGCGGCGGCAACCACGCTGGCGCTGCCGCTGGCGGTGCGACGCATGATCGATCATGGTTTCTCGTCGTCCAGCACCACCTTCATTGCCGAATATTTCGCCGCCCTGGTGGCGATGGCTGCCCTGCTGGCGGCGGCATCGGCCGGCCGCTACTATTTCGTCATCACGCTGGGCGAGCGCGTCGTCGCCGACATCCGGCGCGATGTGTTTGCCCATGTGACGACGCTGTCGCCTGCCTTCTTCGACACCGCCCAGTCCGGCGAGATCGTGTCGCGGCTTGCCGCCGACACGACGCAGGTCAAGTCGGCGGTCGGAGCCACGGCCTCGGTGGCGCTGCGCAATGTCATCCTTGGTCTCGGCGCGGTGGGGATGATGGTCATCACCAGCCCGAAACTGTCGGGCCTCGTCATTGCCGCCATTCCTGTCATCGTGCTGCCGCTGGTCGCTTTCGGCCGTTCGGTGCGGCGCAAATCACGCCAGGCGCAGGATACGCTGGCCGATGCCACCGCCTATGCCAGCGAGCAGATAGGCGCGGTGCGCACGCTGCAGGCCTTCACCAATGAGAAGCTGGTTACCGGGCATTTCTCGGCTGCCGTGGAAGCCGCTTTCGAGGCGGCACGCTCCTCGATCTTCGCGCGCTCCTTCCTTACCTTCTTCGCCATTTTCACCATCTTCTCGTCCGTCGTGGCGGTGCTGTGGTTTGGCTCGCGCGACGTGCTCGAAGGCTCGATATCGCCCGGTACGCTCGGTCAGTTCCTGCTCTATTCGGTGTTCGCCGCCGGCGCGCTGGGCGCCCTGTCGGAAGTCTGGGGCGAGCTTGCGCAAGCGGCGGGCGCCGCCGAACGGCTGACCGAGATCCTGGCCGAGAAGCCGGCGATCCAGGCTCCCGCCGATCCGAAGCCGCTGCCGGCCGTCGCCAAGGGCGCGATCGCCTTCGACAATGTCTCCTTCTCCTACCCGGCGAGGCCCGACCGCGCCGCCGTGCATGGCTTGAGCTTTCAGGTCATGCCGGGCGAGACGGTGGCGATCGTCGGGCCGTCAGGGGCCGGCAAGAGCACGGTGTTTTCGCTGATCCTGCGCTTCTACGATCCCGAAACAGGCAAGATCCTGATCGATGGCGTCGATGTGCGTGAGGCCGATCCCGTTTCGGTCCGCCAGCGCATCGCGATCGTGCCGCAGGACGTCACCATTTTCGCGGCAAGCGCGCGTGACAATATTGGTTTCGGCCGGCCGGGAGCCAGCAAGGCCGAAATCGAGACGGCGGCGAAGGATGCGCTTGCCGATGAATTCATCCTCAAGCTGGAAAAAGGCTATGACAGCCAGGTCGGTGAGCGCGGCGTGACGCTGTCAGGCGGCCAGCGCCAGCGGGTTGCGATCGCCCGCGCCATCCTGCGCGACGCCCCGATCCTGCTGCTCGACGAGGCCACCTCCGCCCTCGACGCCGAAAGCGAGACGCTGGTGCAGACGGCGCTGGAACGGCTGATGCAGGGCCGCACCACGATCGTCATCGCCCACCGCCTGGCAACGGTGCTGAAGGCCGACAGGATCCTGGTCATGGATGGCGGCTCGATCGTCGAGGAAGGCACGCATCAAAGCCTTGTCGCCAAGGGCGGCATCTATGCGCGGCTGGCCAAGCTGCAGTTCGAAACCGGCGCCAGTGCTTTCAGGGGCGCGGCTGAGTAGGCAGAAACATCTGCCGCTGTGCCGGCAAGCCGCTATACGGCTCCGTATCGCTGCTTCAGATGGTTCACGAAATAGGTAGCGTTGAGCTTTTCGCCGGTGGCGCGTTCGAGCAGGTCCGGCGTCGACCAGCGTGATCCCTGCGACCAGATTTTTTCGCGGCGCCAGTCGTTGATCGCCTCGAAATTGCCTTTGGCGAGATCCTCGTCGGCGGCAGGATGATCCCGCGTCAGCGCCGCCCATTGCTGCGCCGCCATCATCGCGCCCAGCGTGTAGGATGGGAAATAGCCAAAGGCCGCACCCGGCCAGTGCACGTCCTGCATCGGTCCGTCGGCGGGGTTGTCGATGGTGGAGAGGCCGAGATAGTCACGCATCTTGGCGTCCCAGGCTTCGGGCAGATCACCCACCTCCAGCCGGCCCGCGACGAGTTCCTGCTCCAGTTCGTAGCGCAGGATGACATGCAGGGGATAGGTCACCTCGTCGGCATCGACACGGATCAGGCCGCGCTCGACGCGATGCACATGCGGCAGGATGTCGTCGAGCGACCAGGCTTCGCCGAGATGCTTTTCGACCACCGGCAGCGCCCAGCGCCAGAAGGCCGGGTTGCGGCCGAGCTGCTTCTCGACGAACAGGCTCTGGCTTTCATGCACGGCCATGCCGCGCGCCTTGCCGAGCGGCCAGTGCGACCATGCCTTCGGCAGGTTCTGCTCGTAGAGCGCATGGCCGGTCTCGTGCAGTACGCCCATCAGCGCCGACAGGAAGTCTGTAGTCTTGTAGCGGGTGGTGATGCGCACGTCGCTCGGCACGCCTCCGCAGAAAGGGTGGTGCGACACCGACAGCGACCCGTGTGTCAGGTCGAAGCCGACCGCCGCCATCATGGCAAGGCCGAGCTCGCGCTGCCGGTCGATCGCATAGGTGCCTGAGAGCGGCTTCAGCGGGCGCTTGCGCAGCCGTGCGTCCTGGATAGCCAGCGCCTCCGGCACGAAACCTTTCAGGAAAGCCTTCAGGTCGGTGAACACAGGCGTGATGTCGGCGGTGCGGTTGCCGGGGTCGTATTGCTCCATCAGCGCGTCATAGGGGGCGAGGCCGAGCACATCGGCACGCAGCGCCGCCTCCTCGCGCACCAGCGCCACGACGCCCTCCAGCGCCGGCTGGAAGCTCGCCCAGTCGTTCTTGGCGCGCAGGCCGCGCCACAGCTGCTCGCAACGCATGCGCGCGGTCGTCTGGCGTTCGACAAATTCGACCGGCAGGCAGGTCAGGTTGGTGTATTGCCGCCGCAGTTCCGAGACCGCAGTGCGCTGCTCTTCACCCAACGCTTCCTGCTCGGCCGCGGCGATCCAGTCCGCTATCTCCGGCGCCGTTGCCCTGGTGTGATACATGCCGGCCAGTGCCGACATCGCCTCGGCACGTTTCTCGCCACCGCCGACAGCCATGTGGGTGGCCTCGTCGGCGCCGAGGATGGCCAGCGCATGCTCAAGCGCTTCGAGCTTGTGGCCGAGGTCATCGAGTTTCTGAAAGGACATGGCGGCTTCCGTGATTGGGGACGGCGCGAAAAGACACCAACGCAAATGCGTTGGCAACCCTCGGATGCCGTCCGGCAGATGCACCTTGCGCAGGCGAGGCCGCGCATGAAATGCTGCCGGCAACACATCAAGGGGGAAAAAAATGATCGGCAACATCCTTGTCGGGCTGGTGGCCTTGATCCATGCCTACATCGTCTATCTGGAGATGGTGCTGTGGGACACGCCGCGCGGACACAAGGCTTTCAACCTGACCCCGGAATTCGCCAGTGCCTCGAAAGTGCTCGCCGCCAATCAGGGGCTCTATAACGGTTTCCTCGCCGCCGGCCTCATCTGGGGGCTTTACCTCGGGGCGGCCGGTTTCCAGGTCAAGGTTTTCTTCCTGCTGTGCGTGGCTGTTGCCGGCCTCTATGGCGCGGCAACGGTTGGCCGCAAAATCCTGTTTATCCAGACCGCGCCGGCGATTGCCGCGCTGATCGCGGTCTGGCTGGGCTGGTAAAAGGACGCCCGCGGGATGGCTCCCGAAAGCGCCAGGTGGTCCCTTCCTCTTGGACCGTTTCAGCCGCTGTGGTCTCAGCCGTTCGGGTAGTTGCCGCCGTCGTCGCCGTCGCCCATCAGGAAACCGCTGCCAGTATCGACCCTCAGGCGCTGGTCGACATTGTCGAGCCGGCGCAGCAGGTCATGATATTGCGCGGCCGGTATCCTGCCGTGATCGGACGCGGCGACTTTCTCTGCCGCCTGACCGATGTGGGCCGTGCGCATTTCCAGTCGTTCCGCCACGGCCGGGGTGATGTTGTTGGCCTGTCTTGCGTCCACGATGCCCTGCCGGACGCCCTGCACCTGTGCCATAAGCGCCTCGACACGCGGGCCAGTCATGTCGGTCGGATCGGCCGCGTCGAGAGCGCCCTTGTGATGGCCCGCGGCATAGGCGCCGGCAAGCGGAACGGCGATGAGGAACGCCGTGAGTGTAGCAGTTCTAAGCGAGGTCTTGAAAGAGCGCATCACGCGTCTCCTCTTGTAGAGGAAGGCGGCGGTTGTCCGCCTGCCTTCCGGCCTTGGGCCGTCCGGTTCCGTCGCGTCGCGATGAGGGGGTTCATCGCCGGCGGTTCTCGGCCCGGTCGGCAAGCTAGGATCGCCCTGCGACAATGTGTAATTAAAAAAAGATAATCTTTTCAGGCCTTGTCGGCCTCTATCTGCGCCCTAGAGTTGAGCCGGCGAACAAGTTCGCGTGATTTTAGATCAACGTTCGGTGAGCTTCAGTTCAATACGGCGGTTCTTATTGCGCGCCTCTTCAGTGTCGGCGGGGTCGAGCGGCTGGAACTCACCGAAACCGGCGGCTACGAGCCGGTTGGCAGGCACGCCGTTTTCGATCAGGAATTTCACCACCGAGGTCGAACGCGCCGTCGACAGCTCCCAATTGTCGCGGTAGCGGCCGGCGCCGGAGAGCGGCTTGTTGTCGGTGTGGCCGTCGACGCGCAGCACCCAGTTGATCTCGGGCGGGATTTCCTTCTGCAACTCGATGATGGCGTCGGCGAGCTTCTTCATCTCGACCTTGCCGGCATCGTTGATCACCTCAGAGCCGGTCGGGAACAGCACTTCCGACTGGAAGACGAAGCGATCGCCGACGATACGGATGTTCTCGCGGTCGGCGAGGATTTCGCGCAAGCGGCCGAAGAAGTCGGAGCGGTAGCGGTTCAACTCCTGCACGCGCTGTGCCAGTGCGACGTTGAGGCGACGGCCGAGGTCGGCGATCTTGGTGTTTGAATCGCGGTCGCGGATTTCGGAGACGTTGAGCGCATCCTCGAGCGCGCCGATCTGCTTGCGCAGTGCCGCGATCTGCTGGTTGAGGATCTCGACCTGGCTCAGCGCCTGCTGGCTGATCTGGCGCTGGCTGTCGAGTTCGCCGCCGAGCGCCGCGGCGCGCTGGTTGGCGGCGTCGCCGGCACCGGCGCCTTGCGCCAGCAACTGTTGGAGCCGGCTCCTTTCCGCTTGCGCGGCTGACAGCGACGCCTGCAGATTGGCCAGTGAATCATCCTTGTCCTGCGCCGTCGAGCGCTCCAGCGCCAGCAACTGGGTCAGCTCGTTGATCTGCGAGTTGAGGCGCGAGAGTGCCGTATCCTTGCCGGAGATTTCGCGTCCCAGCAGGAACTGCGCCAGCACGAAGACCGTGAGCAGGAACATGATGGCCAAAAGCAGCGTCGACAGCGCGTCGACGAAACCCGGCCAGTAGTCGATGCGGCGATCGGTGCGCCGGCCCCTGGCGAGTGCCACTTCAGTGAACTCCGGGCTTCTTCAGGGCATCGGCGATCTTTTCCAGCGTGTTGCGCATCGCCTTCTGCTCGTCGGACTGGGCTTCGACCCAGTCGCGCATGATCTGCTGTTCCGAGCGCATGTTCTTGACCAGGCCGGAAATGCCGTCGGCGAGATTGGCCATGGCGGTGGCGACGCGCGGGTTGGAGCCGCCGCCATTCTCCTGCATCGAGCGCAGCCGTTCCGACAGCACCCGGATCTCGTCGGAGGATTCGGTCTTGGCTGGGTCGGCGACGACGATGTCCGACGACAGGTCGGTCACCGAGGACAGCCAGTTTTCCAGTTCGGTGTAGAAGCGTGTCTGGGCGCGACCGGCCTGCAGGTCGAGGAAGCCGAGCACCAGCGAGCCGGAGAGGCCGAACAGCGAGGACGAGAAGGCCGTGCCCATGCCGGCCAGCGGCGCGGAAAGCCCCTGCTTCAGGGAATCGAGCACCGCGGCGGCGTCACCGGTGCCGGGATCGAGCGATTCGATGGTCTCGCGGATCGAACCGATGGTGTTCAACAGTCCCCAGAAAGTGCCGAGCAGGCCGAGGAACACCAGCAGGCCGACGAGATAGCGCGAGGTGTCGCGGCTTTCGTCGAGGCGGGTGGCGATGGAATCGAGCATGGTGCGCATCGAACTGGTCGAGAAGGCCGTCGCCGAGGAGCGGCCGATCATCGCCTTCATCGGCGCCAGAAGCACTGGTTCGGTGGTCTCCGAGCCGGCACGGAAGGAGTTGACCCAGCGCACTTCGCGAAACAGTCGCCCGACCTGGGCGAAGGCCAAAAGGATGCCGACCACCAGCACGCCGACGATCAGGCCATTGAGGCCGGGATTGCTGCCAAAAGCGGTTGAGATCTGTCGGGTGAGGATGGCGGCGATGAAGGCGACGATGACCAGGAAGATCACCATGGTGAGCAAAAAGACCTGCGGGCTCGATAATTTATGCGGGTCGTAGATCAGGACATCAGAACGTCTGCCCATGCCGAAGGATCTGAGAAAAGCCATCCGTGCCCCGTTTCCGATGCCGCCGCCGATCACGTAAACCGCGACTCTAAACGGAATTGTGACCAAATTGAATGGCGCTTGGCAATATTGCCGCGTCGAGAATGTCAGAAGCGATTGATGACCAGACAGTCGACCATGGCGGCCAGATGCAGGCCAGCACCGGTGACGACGAAACCGTGCCACAGCGCGTTGTGGAAGCGCAGCCCCTTCCAGGCGAAGAAGATGACGCCGCAGGAGTAGACCATGCCGCCTGCGACGATCAGCGCTATCGATGTCGTCGGCAGCGTCTGGACAAGCGGCTTGACCAGGATGATGCCGCTCCAGCCGATGGCGAGATAGAAACCGATCGCCAGCCGGTCGAAACGGCCGGGAAAGAACACCTTGATGGCAATACCCAGCACTGCCGCGGTCCAGACCAGCACGATCATCCAGCGCGCCAGCGGCGAGCCTTCGAGCTGCGCCAGGAAAGGCGTATAGGTCGCAGCGATCAGCAGATAGATCGCGGCGTGGTCGAAACGCCGCAACACCCATTTTGCCGGCGACGACACCGGCCACAGATTGTAGGTCATCGACACCGAGAGCACGGTGAGCAGCGAAACCACGTAGAAGGCGGCGGCGATGTATTCGCCAGGTCCGACACGAAAGGCGGCAAGCGCCAGCAGTGCCGACCCTGCCGCGATCGCCAGCACGATGCCGATCGCGTGGACAACACCGTCTGCGATCATCTCGGCACGCGAATAGTGCCAGCGTCCGATGAACGGGATATCGGGGTAGGGTTGGTTGTCTCTCACTAAGCCGGGTTCCTGCACCGCGCCCTTCAATTTGGGCGCATGCCGGGCAGTATTTCAAGCTTCCATTGCGGTTTTGCGACTGCGGCGCATCAGCGCGGCGTGGCTGTCAGCGGGAGGAGAGCGGCTTCTTCACGACCTTCAGCAAAGCGCGCTGGATGATCTCGTTGCCGGCGACGACCGAGCCGTTGTCGAGCATGTCCTGGCCGCCATCCATGTCGGAGACGAAGCCGCCCGCCTCGCGGATCAAAAGCAGCCCGGCGGCGATGTCCCAGGCCGACAGGCCGGTTTCCCAGAAGCCATCCATGCGGCCGGCGGCGACATAGGCGAGATCGAGCGATGCGGAGCCGAGGCGGCGGACGCCGGAAACCTCGGCCATGACATTGCGCAGTTCGACCAGGAAATTGCCGTGGTGGCCGCGGCCGAGATGCGGCATGCCGCAGCCGATCACGGTGTCGACCAGCTTGATGCGGCCGGCGACGCGCAAGCGGCGGTCGTTCATGAAGGCGCCGCCCCCGCGTTCGCAGGTGTAGAGTTCGTCCATCGCCGGATTGTAGATGACGCCGGCGACGATCTGGCCCTGGCGCTCCAGCGCGATCGAAACGGCAAAGAGCGGAATGCCGTGCAGGAAATTGGTGGTGCCGTCGAGCGGGTCGACGATCCAGCGATGCTGGCTGTCGTCGCCTTCAACCACGCCGCGCTCTTCCATCAGGAAGGAATAGCCGGGCCGAGCCTTGGACAATTCGGCAAAGACGATGTCCTCTGCCTTGCGGTCGGCCTGGCTGACATAATCGCCGGGGCCCTTCATCGAGACCTGCAGGTTCTGCACCTCGCCGAAGTCGCGCGACAGCGAGCGGCCGGCCTTCATTGCGGCCTGGACCATGACGTTGAGAAGGGCTGAGCGTGCCATAGTGCTTTTTCCCGGTGCTGCGCTTTAAATTCTGCCTCGATGCATGTCGGTGACCCGGAACCCGGCCACTTTTGGGCGACATGCGTCAGTCGGCGCGGCGCACGTAAGTGATTTCGTTGGTGTCGACGATGATGCGCTCGCCGGCGCCGATGAAGGGCGGCACCAGGACGCGGATGCCGTTCTCCAGGATCGCCGGCTTGTAGGACGATGCCGCCGTCTGACCCTTCACCACCGGGTCGGCCTCGGTGATGGTCAGCGTCACATAGTCGGGCAGCGAAATGCCGATCGGCCGCTCTTCGTAGAGCTGGACCGTCACCATCATGCCGTCCTGCAGGAAGGCGGCGCGATCGCCGACGAAGTCCTTGTTCAATTCGAGCTGCTCGTAGCTCTGGGTGTCCATGAACACCAGTGCGTCTTCCTGCGCGTAGAGGAAGGAAAAATCCTTCAGGTCGAGCCGGATCTGTTCGACGGTCTCGGCCGAGCGGAAGCGCTCGTTGAGCTTGGTGCCGTTGATGAGGTTCTTCAGTTCGACCTGATTGTAGGCGCCGCCCTTGCCGGGCTTGACGGTGTTGGTCCTGACCGCCACCCAAAGGCCGCCATCATGCTCGATGACATAGCCGGGACGGATTTCGTTGCCATTGATCTTGGCCATGATGAGATGATCCGGAATAATGCCAACGGCCACGCCGTCGGTATGGGATGTTCGCTGGGAAAGCGATTTCGGGCTCCCAAGACCACAAATCGCCAGAAGAGGCAAGGGAGCGGGCAGGTCGGTGCCGGGCGAGGGGAGCCGAGGTTACACTTGCAATGACCGCGAGAACCGCCGTCAAGGCAGCCGGTTG
Organism: Mesorhizobium sp. M7A.F.Ca.MR.245.00.0.0; assembly: GCF_003997415.1. Lineage (NCBI taxonomy): Bacteria > Pseudomonadati > Pseudomonadota > Alphaproteobacteria > Hyphomicrobiales > Phyllobacteriaceae > Mesorhizobium > Mesorhizobium sp. M7A.F.Ca.MR.245.00.0.0. Next base: position 118,293 of record NZ_RZTE01000007.1, read on the forward strand.
GCCTTCTGCAGCGCCTGCTTGGTCTGGTCGTCGTCCAGCCCCTGCAGGAAGTCATCCATCTGTGGGTCGATGAGGCCGGCACGGCGGGCGACGACGTACCAGGCGCCGGCAAGCACAAGGTCCGGATCGGTGCCGATGCCTTGCATATAGAGCTTGGCCAGGCGGTTCTGGGCGGCGACATTGCCGCCCTCCGCCGCCTGCTTCATCCAGCCGAAGGCGGATTTCAGGTCGCGCGCACCGCCGCGGCCTTCGATCATCCAGGCGGCGAGATCGATCTGCGCGGTGTCGTAGTTCTGCCTTGCGGCCTGCGCCAGCAGGCGCCTTGCCTGGGCGTCGTCACGTGGCTTGCCACCGACACCGTTGGCGTAGATCTGCGACATTGCATATTGCGCGTCCGCGAGGCCGGTCGCGGCGGCGCGCTCATAGTAGGAAACCGCCTTGGCCATGCCGGCGTCGCCGGGGTCCTGCTGGACCAGCATCTGCGCGAAATTGAATTGCGCCAGCCGGTTGCCGGCTTCGGCGGCGGCCTGCATCAAGGCGTAGGCCTCTTTTCCATCCTTTTTGACATAGCGGCCGTCGAGCAGCATCAGCGCATACTGGAACTGCGATTCCGGCACACCCTGTTCGGCGGCCAGCGCGTACCATTTCGCCGCTTGCGCCGAATTGACCGGTACACCGAGCCCCCGCGACAGGATCTCGGCCACCAAGGTCTGCGCCGCCGGATCGCCGTTTTGCGCCCGGACCAATGCCAGATTGTAAGCTGTCTTGTAGAGACCGCGCTGGAAGGCGCCATAGGCCGCGTCGGCGGGTTTTGCGCCGAAGCGGTCGGGATTGACCGTGTCGGCCGACGGCAGCGGCGCGGGCTCGGCCGTGGTAGCGGGCTGCGGCAACGGCTTGTCGATCGGCTTGTCGGTGTGGACGCCGATTTCCGGCTTGGGCTGCGGCAGGGGGATGGTCTCCGCGGCGGCAGCCTGGACCATCAGCACCGCAAGCAGAGCCTGGAGGGGAAGCGTCGCCGAGGACATTTCAGTCCTCGAAGCGCGGCGCGGTCTCGTCGAGCAGCGCGTTGGCGGTGGCGACCGCTGTCCCAGGATCGGTGCCGTCGGCAAACACGGCGCTCGACAGCGCCACGAATTCAGCGCCGGTGGCGCCCACCGCTTCGACCGAGGCGATGTCGGATCCGGCCATGACGATGCAAGGGATCTGGATCATGTCCGCCCACCATGCGCCGAGCGACAGGTTGCGCGGGTGCGGTTCGGGCTTGTTGTCGTAACCGAAGCGGCCGAAGAAGATGTAGTCTGGCCGCGTCTCGCCAAGCTCGAGCGCGTCGTCACGTGTCTTGGCGCCGCCGGTGCCGACCATCATCTTTGCCTGGAAATGCTCGATCGTCTCGGCAAGTTCGGCCTTGGAGACCTCGACATGGATGCCGTCGGCCTGGACGCGGCCGGCTATGCGGGTGTCGCCGGCGATGATGACAGCAACGCCGGCGGCTTGCGCTGCCGGCACGATCTGTTCGGCGAAAGCCTGGAAGGAGGCTTCATCCATGCCGTTCTCGGGCAGGATCAGCGAAGCGACATCGCCGCCATCGAATGCCGCGACAATACGGGCCGCCGGCACGCCGGACGGCGCGATCAGCACGATGCGACAGCGATTGGGGGGCGTTGCTTCATTCATGGTTCTTCGGGTCCCGCGTTTCGCCTATGCCGGGCGAAGATGGTTGGATTGCGGCATAGAGCAAAGTGCCCGCTTTGAACAGGCGGGCAGCCGGGATCGCGATGTTTGACCCGCCGGGCATCCGGCGGGGCGCTTCATTTGATCGGGTGCGGGCTCGCCACGGGCGGTTTGCCCTTCCACAGCGTCCAGCCGAGATTCATGCCGGCGGCGGCGATCAGGATGGCGGTGGCGCCGACGACCTGACTCAGATGCAGCCGATGGCCGAAGGCGACGACATCGACCAGGATGGCGACGACGGGATAGATGAAGGACAGCGATCCCTGCAGATGCGTCGGCAGCTTCTGGATGGCGCCGTACATCAGTATGTACATCAGGCCGGTATGGACGATGCCGAGCGTCGCCAGCATGGTCCAGCTCCAGGCATCGGCCGGAAGCTCTGCAAGATTGGCGAAAGGCGCCAGCATGACGACGCCGACGCAGACCTGGATCAGCGCGATGAGGTGCGGCGGCGTGCCCTTGAGCTTCTTGGTGACGATGGCGGCGACGGCCCAGAAGAAAGCCGCGCCCAGCGCCATGACGATGCCGGTGAAATAATCCGTGCCGATATCGCCGGCATCGGGAGCCGACTGCACGATCAGAACCATGCCGGCGAAGGCGATGGCCAGCCAGGTCAGCTTGGTCAGGGTCAGCCGCTCGGCGAAGAAAAGCGCACCGAAGCCGACCAGCATGAAAGGCTGCGTGTTGTAGACAGCGGTGGCGATCGAGATCAACGCGCGCGAGAATGCGCTGAACAGCAGCAGCCAGTTGACGACGATGGCGACGCCGCCGAGCGCGGCGATGCCGATGATGCGCAGCGACAGCCTGTTGCGCAGCAATCCCAGCCCGGCGCAGATGATGAGCAGCGTCAGCGCACCGAAAGCGCAACGCCAGAACACCACATCCATGATCGGCTGGCCGGACAGGACGACGAACCATCCGATCGTTCCCAGGATGGCCATTGCGGCTGACATTTCGACCGTGCCGCGCACCGTTTCGTTCACAACAAACCTCCATATCGGTTGAGCCGCCATAATCTCATGCTGCCGCAAAGCTTTCCATCTGATTGGAAAGGGTGTATGGCCGGTTGGCCTAATTACATTAGGAGAAAACTCCAAACTATCGGGGAAAGAAAAAGATGCTGGACGATCTCGACCGAAATCTCCTTGAAATCCTGGTCAAGGATGCACGGACCTCGCTGAAGGAACTGGCCGCCCAGGTCGGGCTGTCGTCGCCAAGCGTTTCGGAGCGGCTGCGACGGCTCGAGGAGCGCGGCGTCATCCGGGCGTTCACTGTCGAGATCGATCCGCTGGCGCTCGGTTATACCCTGCAGGCGATCGTGCGCATCCGGCCTTTGCCGGGCAAGCTGCACATCGTCCAGAAGCTGATCGAGGAGATTCCCGAATTCGGCGAATGCGACAAGGTGACGGGCGATGACTGTTTCGTCGCCCGGCTGTTCGTGCGATCGATCGGCGATCTCGACGGGATTTTGGACCGTATCGCCGACAAGGCGGAGACAAGCACCGCCATTATCAAGGCGCAGCCGATCCGGCGTCGGCCGCCGCCGCTTGACGCAACCGCCTCTCGGGATAGGGCAAAGGTCTTGCAGGCCTCCTGATCGAGTTGGGTGGAAAGCCGGTGGCCGGTTGGTTAGTGTGCCGGCCAAACGAGGCCGGAACCATGGCGCAGAATATATACGATCGTGAGGATTTCTTCGCAGGCTACAGCCAGCTCGGCCGTTCGGTCGCGGGGCTGGAGGGTGCCGCCGAGTGGCCGGCCCTGCGCGCCATGCTGCCCGATGTCGGCGGCTTGAGGGTCGTCGATCTCGGCTGCGGCTTCGGCTGGTTCTGCCGCTGGGCTCGCGAGCATGGGGCGGCGCAGGTGCTTGGCCTGGATCTGTCGGAGAAGATGCTTGCCCGGGCAAGGGCCGCCGGCCCCGATGCTGGCATAAGCTATGAGACGGCCGATCTCGATCGGCTCAGCCTGCCGGAAGCCAGCTTCGATCTCGTCTACAGCTCGCTCGCCTTGCACTATGTCGAGGATGTGTCGCGTCTGTTCGGGACCGTGCATCGGGCCCTGGCGCCTGGCGGGCGTTTCGTCTTTTCGACGGAACATCCGATCTTCATGGCGCCGACCAAACCCGGCTGGGTGATCGATAGCGAAGGCCGCAAGACGTGGCCTGTCGACCAATATCTGGTGGAAGGACCGCGCAGCACCGACTGGCTGGCCAAGGGCGTGGTGAAACATCACCGCACGATCGGCACCACCCTTAACGCACTGATCCGGTTCGGCTTCACCATCGGCCATGTCGAGGAATTCCGGCCGACCGATGCGCAAATCGCAGCCAAGCCGGAACTGGCGGAAGAGCTCGAGCGGCCGATGTTCCTGCTGGTCTCGGCTCGGCGCTAGGCACTGGCCGGCGTCGGCCGAGTGTGCCGCCGCCACGCTCATATTTGCTGTCGCTCCGCCGGGCATTCTGGGCTATTCAAGCGTCGACCCGCTTTCCCTCCGGACCAGTCCCCCCTCCCATGTCAGGCCTGCTTCTCGATCCGTGGTTCTATGCGGCTGCCATTCCGGCGGTCTTTCTGGTCGGCCTGTCCAAGGGCGGCTTTGGCGGCGCCGTCGGTTTCGTCGGCGTGCCGCTGATGGCGCTGACCATGCCGCCGGTGCAGGCGGCGGCCATCCTGCTGCCGATCCTGTGCCTGATGGACATCGTCTCGGTATGGACATGGTGGGGCGTTTATAACAGAAAGATGCTGGTCGACATGATGCCGGGTGCCGTCATCGGCATCGGCCTTGGCTGGCTGACGGCGGCACTGGTGACCGAAGAGGCGGTGCGGCTGATCGTCGGCGCCGTCGCCATCGTCTTCGTCCTGCGCTGGCTCTATCTGCAGTTCCGCCATGGCGCCGATCACGCTGCCGCGCCCAACCGCGTGGCCGCCGCGGTCTGGGGCACGGTCGCCGGGTTCACCAGTTTCGTAGCCCATGTCGGCGGCCCGCCCTTCCAGGTCTATGCCTTGCCGATCCGGCTCGATCCGAAGGTTCTGTCGGGCACCGCCGCGATCTTCTTTGCCGCCACCAATGCGCTGAAGCTGGTGCCCTATTTCGCGCTCGGCCAGTTCGACACCGCCAATCTGACGGCATCGGCGGTGCTGATGCCGCTGGCGCCGCTGTCGACCATTGCCGGGGCCTGGCTGGTGCGGCGGATGCGGCCGGAAACCTTCTATCCCTTCACCTATGCAACCGTCGCGGTCGTTGCACTGAAGCTGCTGTGGGATGGCATCGCAGGTCTGATGTAGAAAGGCGGCTGCGCCGCCGCCCGTCATCAGGGTCAGGCAGCGCTCGGCACGAGACGGCGGTTGCCGCCAAAGGCCAGTGTGGCGCCGATCAAGACGGCTAGCACCATCCCGGCAAGGATGCCGATGTCATGCACGGTCGGCTTGAGCACCATGTCGGCAATGATGACCACCATCACGGCATAGTCGAAGCGCGCCGCGCTCATCATACGCTGGCCGATGGCAAGAACCTCTGGTGTGACGCCCTCCTTGGCGATCATTGCGCCCATGCGCTCGCCGGTCGGTTTGAAGATGAACATGCCGCTCGAAAAGGTCGTGGCGTAGCCGGCCAGGCCGATGAGGATCCACAGGTTGGAGAAGCCGACCCAGAACCAGCACATGATGAGGCCGAAAATCAGCGTCAGCATCGACATCGGCGCGAAGAACCTGCCGCCCAGCTGACCGCTGGCGCGCATTGCCTGCAGTTTTTCCTCGATGTTGCCCGCCCGCTCGGCAAGTATGCCCAGCAGGAACAGCACGAAGCCGCCTCCGACCCACAGAATGGCGGTAGTGACGTGGAGGAATTTGACGATCGTGTACCAGTCCATGGGTTGCTCCTGCAGTGTTCCGGTCAGGTTGCGGCGGCGCTGATTTGCGCCGGCCGTCAGAGGAGCGGGCGTTTAGCGTGGCGCCTGTTTCGGAACGATGTCGCGAAAAAACCGGATCTGTTTCAGGCAATGAAGAAGCGGCTGAGATAGTGAACGCGCTATCTGATTTCCTGCTAATGTACGAATCGTCGGGAGGGGTTGGCGCGACATCGTCCGGAAACATCGCCGATGCTAATGCGCCGACGCCGGGAGCCCGGTGGCGACAAAAGTCGTCTGACGATCAACCCATTCCCGCAAACGGGAAAAGGCAATTCGGGGGACAGACATGCAAGGGGTAGCACGGAATTTCTTCACACTGGCCGTCATCTATTCGCTGTGCGGCATGGCGCTCGGCCTGCACATGTCGATCAGCCAGGATCACGGCCAGATGCCGACTCACGCCCACACGATGGTGGCCGGATGGCTGATGTCGGCGGTCTTCGCCTTCTTCTACCATTTGTTCCCTGCCATCGGGCAGAAGACGCTCGCCACCGTTCATTTCTGGCTGACCGCAATCAGCGGCATCGGCCTGCTGATCGGCCTCTATTTCCTGCTTGCCGGCAATGCCGCGATCGAACCGCTGGTGGCGGCCTCCTCGATGGGCTTCTACGCAGCCATGCTGCTGTTCGCCTTCATCGCGCTGCCGGCCGTCTGGAGGACGGCCTGAGCTGGACCTGAGTTAAGGTGAGGCTGTGCCGGCGATCTGGAGGGCAGCCTGAGCTAGCCTGAGGCCGGGAATGCTGTCCTGTTATGGCACAGTATGGCGGCGTTCGGTCAAAAAAATCCGCGCCGTTAAGGCTTCATTAAGCTTTACAGGTGTTTACTATGTTCATCCAGTGATCTGGATTCTTACCGAGTGGTTGGAGCCACTTTGTTTGACGCCTCCCTGTTAAACTCCTGAGAGCCGCCTTATCCGCGGCTCTTTTTTTGTCTTCATTTCTCTTTTTTGTCCGCATCTCAGCGGGGCCGCCCAATGGCGGCTCGCCGTTAACCTTCTGTTAAACATGTGCTTGCCTTCGCCGGTGACGAAGCGCATTTTCAAGCTTCAGTCAGATAGGGTTCCGGGTGTATCGGCAGGGAGCCGAATCGGCCGGTTGCAAGTGCAGGGGCGTATCAATGAACGAGCCTTCGAAGGGCAGTGCAAAAACCGTCAAGTTGGCGGAGCGCCGGGTGTTCTCGCAATCCTTCAAGCCGCTTTACCAGGAAGGCATGGGCCTGGTCGAACAGGCCGCCGAATATCTCGACGGCAAGGGCCGGGCCGAGGCAAAGAAACTGTCGCGGCTGGGCGCCACGCTCTATGCGGCCGAATCGATGCGGCTGACCACCAGGCTGATGCAGGTTGCGTCCTGGCTGCTTTTGCAGCGCGCCGCCAATTCCGGCGAGATGACCCGCGACCAGGTCGCGTCGGAAAAGTCCAAGGTGCGTCTCGACACCGCTTCCGCCCATGACGAAGCCGCCGGCTGGGCCGAGTTGCCCGAGGATTTCCTCGATCTCGTCACCCGCTCGCTGCGCCTGCAAGCACTGGTGCGCCGCATGGACGAGGAGATCTATGGCTCGGGCGCCTTGGTCGACATGCAACCGATGGCTCGCCGCCTCAATCCAGTTTCCGACCAGATCAGCCTGCTCAACACGGCTTTCGCTCGGGGCTAGACCCCGGTCTGTCTTCTGTTTCCGGTTTGTTCACATTTCGCTGGCATCGCTGTGGGCCGGAGGTAAACTCGGCAAATGGCGGAAGCGATTCGCATCATCGGTATCGATCCTGGGCTTCGACGCACCGGCTGGGGCATCGTCGAAAGCCTCGGCAATTCGCTGCGCTTCATTGCTTCCGGGACCGTGAAGTCCGACGACAAGGCGGCGCTGGCAACGCGGCTGTGCCAGCTGCATGACGGGCTGGCCGAAATCCTGCACAGCGCGATGCCGCACGAGGCGGCGGTCGAACAGACCTTCGTCAACAAGGACGCGGTGGCAACGCTGAAGCTCGGCCAGGCGCGCGGCATCGCCATGCTGGTGCCGGCGCGTGCGGGTCTCGTCGTTGCCGAATATGCGCCCAACGCGGTCAAGAAGGCAGTGATCGGCGTCGGCCATGGCGACAAGAAGCAGATCCACATGATGGTGAAGGTGCTGTTGCCAAAAGCCGTCTTCGATACCGAACATGCCGCTGATGCGCTCGCCATCGCCATCTGCCACGCGCATCACCGGCAGAGCGTGGCCTACAGGATGGCGCTGGCCGGCTAGCTATGTTCTTGACTTGTTCACGCTGCAGGGATAAGTAATACCGCAGAGGTATTACCATGCGCGTGACCACCAAGGGGCAAGTCACAATCCCCAAGCCGATAAGGGACCGTCTGGGCATCGCCCCGGGCTCCGAGGTGGAGTTCGTGGCCACCGACGAGGGCGTTCGGCTGGTTGCCGTCAACGAGAACCTCTCCCAGGAAGAGAAATTGCGCAGGTTCAGCGATGTCCTCGACCGGATGGAGGGGACGTTGGATCTGGGAGGCATGACCACCGATCAGTACATGGAGTGGTTGAGGGGGCCGCGTGAAGATCTCGACGTTGATTGACACAAATGTCCTGATCGACGTTTGGGGTCCAGCCGGGCCGATGAAAGGATGGTCGGCATCGGCAATCGCCTCCTGCCGCCGCGACGGCGCGTTGGTGGTCAACACGATCGTCTGGTCCGAGTTGGCGCCGCTGATTGCGACGGAAACGGCGCTTCGAAAAGCAGTCGACATGCTTGGGATGGATCGCGAACTTGTATCTTGGGACGCGGCGTTCCTTGCCGGCGTGACGCATTCCCGCTATCGCCGGGCCGGTGGCGTCAGGGAAAGAACCTTGCCCGATTTCTTTATCGGCGCTCACGCGACCGTCGCTGGACATCGTCTTTTGACCCGCGACGCTGCTCGCTACCGCAGCTATTTTCCCGACCTCGACATCATCTCTCCTGAAACGCACCCATGAGGGCCTATCTTCCATGAAAGATCTGGCATGATCGGCAAGCTCAAGGGCACGCTCGACGAGGTCGACGAGGATCATTGCCTCGTGGACATCCATGGCGTCGGCTACGTCGCCTATTGCTCGGCGCGTACGCTGGCGGCGTTGCCTTCGCCGGGCGAAGCGGTGGTGCTGTTTATCGAGACCTATGTGCGCGAGGACATGCTGCGCCTCTACGGCTTCCAGTCGGTGCTGGAACGCGAGTGGTTCCGGCTGCTGATGAACAATGTTCCGGGCGTCGGCGCCAAGGTGGCGCTGGCTATCCTGTCGACGCTGGCGCCGGCCGACCTCGCCAACGCCATTGCGCTGCGCGACATTGCCATGGTGTCGCGCGCACCCGGCGTCGGCAAGAAGGTGGCCGAGCGCATCGTCACCGAGTTGAAGAACAAGGCGCCGGCCTATGCCGGCACCGCCTCGGGCACCATCGGGCTGAAGCAGGAACTCGGCGACGGCGTGGCATCCGCGCCGATCACCGATGCGGTCTCGGCGCTGGTCAATCTCGGCTATTCGCGCGACACCGCCGCCAATGCGGTGGCGGCGGCGCTGAAGACGGCGGGCGAGGATGCCGATGCGCCGAAGCTGATCCGCTTCGGGCTGAAGGAACTGGCGCGGTGAACCGTCGCTTGTTCAGCTCCTTGCCGTGTGCAAGGAAGGCGTCATGAGCCTGTCGCCCCGCCTGATTGCGCCGGAAAAACGCGGCGAGGATGCCGAGCAGACCTTGCGGCCGCAGACGCTCGACGATTTCGTCGGCCAAGCGGCGGTGCGGGCCAATCTCAAAGTGTTCATCGAGGCCGCCAAGGGCCGCAACGAGGCACTCGATCATGTGCTGTTCGTCGGGCCGCCCGGTCTCGGCAAGACGACGCTGGCGCAGATCATGGCGCGCGAACTCGGCGTCAATTTCCGCTCGACCTCGGGTCCCGTCATCGCCAAGGCCGGTGATCTTGCCGCGCTGCTGACCAATCTCGAGGAAGGCGACGTGCTGTTCATCGACGAGATCCATCGGCTGAGCCCGGCGGTGGAGGAGATCCTTTATCCGGCGATGGAGGATTTCCAGCTCGACCTGATCATCGGCGAAGGACCGGCGGCGCGTTCGGTCAAGATCGACCTTGCCCGCTTCACGCTCGTCGCCGCCACCACGCGGCTCGGCCTGCTCACCAATCCGCTGCGCGACCGTTTCGGCATTCCGGTACGGCTCAATTTCTACACGGTCGAGGAGCTGGAGCAGATCGTGCGGCGCGGCGCGCGCATCCTGCAAATGCCGCTTGGCGACGACGGTGCGCTGGAGATCGCGCGGCGCGCGCGCGGCACGCCGCGCATCGCCGGCCGGCTCTTACGCCGCGTGCGCGATTTCGCCTCGGTGGCCGGCGACGGCCATGTCGACCGCAAGATCGCCGACGAGGCGCTCACCCGGCTGGAGGTCGATGCGCTCGGCCTCGACGCGCTCGACCGGCGGTATCTCAGCATGATCGCGCGCAATTTCGGCGGCGGGCCGGTCGGCATCGAGACGATCGCCGCCGGCCTGTCAGAGCCGCGCGATGCCATCGAGGACATCATCGAGCCCTATCTGATCCAGCAGGGCTTCATCCAGCGCACGCCGCGCGGCCGCATGCTGACGGCCAATGCCTGGCGCCATCTCGGCCTCGACGCGCCGAAGGATCTGGCACAGCAGCAGATCAACCTGTTCCAGGAAGAGTAATTTTCCAGTGCGCCGCCCGTCGTCTCGGGTATTGGCTCAGCATTGCGTCGGTACGTTTTTGAATGCGCCCGGAATCTTCTCGGTCGATCTTGGCTGAGCGATCAATGCAGCCCGCGGATCACGTCCATCACATCCGGCTCGGCTTTGTCGCCATTGAAGGCGTCGACGATGCCGAAGGCGCCGCCATAACTCCACACCGACCATGAGAAGCCATGTGCTTCGGCACGCCCGATCATGTCCCTGACATAGGCGGCCCGGTACCCGGCGGGCATCACATAGGAATTGCCATATTCCTGGCGGATCATGCCGAACTCGCCCAGCGTGATGTTTTCAGGCCTGACGCCATTGGCACTCGCCCATGCCTCGACCTTTTTGAACGGCGCATCCATGAGGCCCAGCAACTTGTCGGGACTATCCATGCTGGCGACCTGTTCGTCGAGATAGGCAAGCAGGCCGCTCTGCCGTGTCCACGGCGCCTCGGCCTTGATCCTGGCGCGGATGGTGTCGAGCGTCACGTCGAGCTGTGCCTTGGGCACCGCGCTCAGCGGGTAAGGCAGGCCGGTCACATAGGGGATGAAGTCGCCGGCCCAGGTCGCGCCCTGATGGGTGAGCAGGAACGGATCGTAGGAGTGGAACGTCCAGATGACATTGTCGTCAGGGATCGTCTTGGGATCGATCTTCTCCAGCGAACTCGCCGCGGAATAGCATGCGCCGGTCAGCACGAAGGTCAGTTTCGTCGCCGAGGATCGCGCCGCGGCGAACAGTTTACGCTGGCGGTCCGGCCACAGGCTGGTGCCGTCGCTGTCGCAGTCGACGATCGGTTCGTTCATCGGCTCGAAGGCAACCTGGGTGGGGTCTTCGCCGGCCAGCGTGCGGGCCATCTTGCGGACCATCTCGACATAGGCGTCGAAGGTCCGCGGGTCGTCCATCACTTGCGCCATGCCGATCTTGCGGCTGCCGCCGGCCGGGATCAGGTGCATGTCGACGACCACCTTCAGCCCGGCGCGGTTGATCATGCGCACGGAGTCCAGCACGCTGGCATAGAGGTCGTCACGCAAGGCCACGGTCTGGTCGGACAGGAAAGGCGAAGGGTCGACCGGCATGCGCAGGAAATCGAGGCCGGCATCCTTCAGCGCCTTGAGGTCGTTCTCCCCAAGGAATTTGCGCCATTCCGGATAGGGCAGGATGGCTTTGGCGTCGCCCCACTGGTCTTCGCCGGGCCATGTGACCCATTGGTCGAGGTTGAGGCCGCGCTTCATCGAGAATGTCGCGGCCTGGCCAGGCAGCGCCAAAGCCACGAGCACGAACAGCGCCGCCGTCAAACTCTTGATCATCGCCGTCAACAGTGCCATCCGATGTTATGTTCCGCGGGAAACTGGTGCCTCGTCGGGGCTGAAAAAGGAAGCGCAATGGGCGATCATGGTGAATCGGCGACGCTGCTGGCCGGGCTTTCCGGCGCGCTGACCACGTTCGGCCACCGGCTGATGGCGCGGGTCTATTATGCCGACACCGATTTCTCCGGCGTCGTCTACCATGCGCGCTATCTCGAATTCTTCGAACGCGGTCGCTCCGACTATCTCCGGCTGACCGGCGTGCACCACACAGAGCTTGCCGACGGCAAGCATGGCGAAAGAATAGTCTGGGTGGTGCGGCGCATGGAGATCGACTTTCGCGGCCCCGCCCGTATCGACGACATCCTGACGGTCGACACTCGCACCGAGGAGATTTCCGGCGCGCGCATCTTCATGGCGCAGCAACTCAAGCGTGGCGACGAACTGCTGGTCGAGGCCAAGGTCGAGGCGGCGATCATCGGTGAGAATGGCCGCCCAAGGCGTTTTCCCAGAGAATGGGTGGCGGCATTCATGCCGAGGGTGCGCTGATATTCAGGTGATACCGGCCTGCAAACAGCAGCTTCCTGCGCTTCCCCGTTCTACCGCATCGCGGTAGAACTGTGCTCACGTACGAAAAGTACGCTCCGCTCCGGTTCTCGGAATCTACCGTTTTCGGCTCGGCCTGACCTGAATCTCAGCACACCCTAGGCGCAGCCATTGAATTGATGGCCTTGCCATTGGGCGTGGCAATGCGCCGCGCCTTATATACTAACCCATCCTTAACCATAACGGTTCATGAAGAGATTGGTGAAGATTGGCGTTATCGAACGCCTTCCTTTCACCAATATTTGCCCCGAAAAGGCCGATAACGGCACAGTTTGGGGTTGTTCCGGTAGCTTCGTGCGAACCGACCACAAGGGATGCCAGGGGCCAGCCGCCAGCTTCGCCCGGAAAATCTTAAGGACGTAACGATGGAAAATATCGCACTCGCCGACCCGGGCGCGCAATTGTCGGTTTGGTCGCTGTTCGTTTCGGCCAGCTGGGTTGTCAAGCTGGTCATGATCGGCCTGCTCTGCGCCTCGGTCTGGACCTGGGCGATCATCGTCGACAAGCTGGTTTCCTATGCCCGCATGCGGCTGGCGCTCAACCGGTTCGAACAGGTGTTCTGGTCGGGGCAGTCGCTTGAGGAGCTTTACCGCACGCTCGCCGATCGCAAGACCACCGGCATGGGCGCCATTTTCGTCGCCGCCATGCGCGAGTGGAAGAAGAGTTTCGAGAAGGGCGCCAAGTCGCCGCTCGGCCTGCAGACCCGCATCGACAAGGCGATGGACCTGGCGCTGACCCGCGAGATGGAAAAGCTGGAAGGCCGCCTAGGTTTCCTCGCCACCACCGGCTCGGCGGCACCTTTCATCGGCCTGTTCGGCACCGTCATCGGCATCATGACCTCGTTCCAGGCGATCGCCGGCTCCAAGAACACCAGTCTCGCGGTGGTTGCGCCCGGCATTGCCGAAGCGTTGCTGGCGACGGCCATCGGCCTGCTGGCCGCCATTCCGGCCGTCATTGCCTACAACAAGCTGTCGTCCGATGCGAGCAAGATAGCCGTGCGCATGGAAGGGTTCTCCGACGAGTTCTCCGCCATACTCTCGCGCCAAATCGATGAAAAAGTGGCCCCCAAGGCCTGAGGAGTAGCAGATGGGTATGTCCATGGGCATGGGAGGGCGCGGCGGGCGCGGCCACAGGCGGCGCGGCCGTCACCATGCGCTGATGTCCGAGATCAACGTCACGCCGATGGTCGACGTGATGCTGGTGCTGCTGATCATCTTCATGGTCGCCGCACCGATGCTGACGGTCGGCGTGCCGATCGACCTGCCGGATACGCAGGCCAAGGCGATGAATGCCGACACGCAGCCGATCACCGTCTCGATCAACGCCGCCGGCCAGATCTATCTGCAGGAAACCGAGATCCCGATCGAGGAGCTGGTGGCCAAGCTGCAGGCAATCTCGAAGACCGGCTATGAGGAGCGCATCTTCATCCGCGGCGACAAGTCCACCGACTATGGTACGGCGATGAAGGTGATGGCCCGCATTTCGGCCGCTGGCTACAAGAACATCGGCTTGGTTTCACTGCAGGAACAGGACCAATAGACGCGCGATGAAGACCGGCCTCACCACATCGGTGATCTTGCATACGGCGGCGCTGACCTTCGGCCTGTTCACGCTGACGGCGCCGGCGGCACTTCCGTCGTCCGACGTCGAGTCGGTGGCGGTCGATATCGTGCCCATGGAAGCCATTGCGCAGACGTTGCAGGGCGACAAGAAGGCCGTGATGCATGAAAAGCCGGCACCTGTGCCGACGCAGCGCCCGGACATCGTTCCGGACGCGCAGAAGGTCGGCGAGAACAGCGTCGACACCGACAAGCCGATAACGCCGGAAGCCAAGCCGAAGCCCGTCGACACGACCTCGGCTCCGCCGCCCGCGCCGACCCCGATCGAAAAGCCGAAGCCCGAGGACGTGCCGAAGCCGCAGGAGAAGCCCAAGCCCACCCCGGCAACGGAAGTGGCGCCGGCGCCGACGCCCAAGGAAGAGGTCAAGCCCGAGCCGGTCAAGCAGGCCGACCCCAAGCCGACACCGGCCAAGCCGGCGCCAACCCCGCCGCCGCAGGACAAGACTGCTGCCATCGATCCGACGCCCGAGGTCAAGCCTGACGCCGTCGCTGAAGCCATAGCGCAGGAGCCGCCCGCCGAGGCGACGCAGCTGCCGGATTCCGCTCCCGCGCCGGAAGCGCGGCCGAAGCCGCAGCCGGCGCAGGCCGAAAGCGCCAAGGCGCCGGAACGCAAGAACGCCGACAAGCCGGTCAAGGAAGCGTCGTCGAAGCCGAAGTCCGACGACAAGCAATTCAACGCCGACGAGATCTCCGCGCTCCTCGACAAGCAGAAACCATCCGGCGGTGGCGCCAAGCGCTCGACCCAGCAGGCGTCGCTCGGCGGCGACAAGGATCAGGGCCAGAAGCTTTCCAGGTCCGAAATGGGTGCTCTGGAAAGCCAGCTTGGCGGCTGCTGGACCCTTCCCGCGGGCCTTGAAGGTTCCGAGAACTTCGTCGTCGTGGTGCGGTTCAACCTGGATGGCTCCGGCAAGCTGGATGGACGCCCGGCGGTCGAAACGTCGAGCGGAAACCGCCAGTTCGACGAAAGTGCCGTTCGTGCGGTGCAAAAATGCGATGTCACCGGCCTGCAAGTTCCCGCCGGCAAGCAGGACATCTGGGCCGACGTCCGCGTCACCTTCGATCCAAGGGAGATGCTGGGCCTCTAAGGCCCGGGTATCCGAAAATCAGTACGAGAAGCGAGAAGACATGAAATCAATCCTCAAGCCGCTCCTGATGGTCGCAGCAATGGCGATGGGCATGACCGCTGCCAGCACATTGCCGGCGCTGGCGCTGGTCGAGCTCAACGTCAACAAGGGCAATGTCGAGCCGCTGCCGATCGCCATCACGGATTTCCAGGGCGGCGACGCGCTTGGGGCGCAGATT
>NZ_RZTE01000007.1:133635-153280 GCF_003997415.1 Mesorhizobium sp. M7A.F.Ca.MR.245.00.0.0
ATTTCGCAGATCGTCACCGCCGATTTGAAGCGTTCGGGTCTGTTCGCGCCGATCGACAAGAGCGCCTTTATCGAGAAGATCACCAACCCCGATGCAGCACCGCGCTTCGACGACTGGAAGGTGATCAACGCGCAGGCGCTGGTCACCGGCAGCGTCAGCAAGGAAGCCGACGGCCGCATCCGCGCCCAGTACCGGTTGTGGGGATACTTTTGCCGGCCAGCAGATGGCCGGCGAGCAGTTCTTCGCCAACGACGCCAATCAGCGGCGTGTCGCCCACATCATCGCCGACGCCATCTATGAGCGGCTGACCGGCGAAAAAGGCTATTTCGACACCCGCGTCGTCTTCATCGACGAATCCGGCGCCAAGAATGCGCGCAAGAAGCGCCTCGCGATCATGGACCAGGACGGCGCCAATGTGCGCTATCTCTCGGACGGCAGGTCGATCGTGCTGACGCCGCGTTTCTCGCCGAACCGGCAGGAAATCACCTACATGTCCTATGAAAGCGGCCAGCCGCGGGTCTACCTGCTGCAGATCGAAACGGGGCAGCGCGAACTGGTCGGCAATTTCCCCGGCATGACTTTTGCGCCGCGCTTTTCGCCCGACGGCCAGAAGGTGATCATGAGCCTGCTGCGCGACGACGGCAATTCCAACATCTTCGCCATGGACCTGCGCAGCCGCTCGACGACGAGGCTGACCAACTCGACCGCCATCGACACCTCGCCGTCTTATTCGCCCGACGGCAGCAAGGTGGTGTTCACCTCCGACCGTGGCGGCCGCGCGCAGATCTACGTGATGGGCGCCGACGGCTCGGGCCAGACCCGCATCTCCTTCGGCGACGGCGTCTATTCGACACCAGTCTGGTCGCCGCGCGGCGACCTTATCGCTTTCACCAAGCAGACCGGCGGCGAATTCCAGATCGGCGTCATGAAGACCGACGGCTCGGGCGAGCGCATCCTGTCCTCCGGCTTCCAGCAGGAGGGGCCGACCTGGGCGCCGAATGGCCGCGTGCTGATGTTCTTCCGCGATTCCGCCGGTGGGCCCAAACTGATTTCGGTCGATCTGACCGGACGCAACGAGCAATCGATCCCGACGGCGAACTTCGCTTCCGACCCGGCCTGGTCGCCGCTGCTTGAATAGAGGAATTGAGGAACTGGGGAATTGAAGAACTGAAGAATGGAGAAGGCGGGCGGCTACATTAATCGCGCGAAGGATCTAGAGGTATATAAGCGCGCTTATGTGGTTTCTCTTGACGTCCATAAAGCTCGCTTTCCCGAAAATGGAGCAATACGCACTGGCTGATCAGTTGCGTCGCTCCAGCAAAGGAATCTGCGCCAATTTGGCTGAGGGATTTGCCAAGCAGACTCACTCCAAACCCGAATTCGCGCGGTTCATTTCGATGGCAATGGGGTCATGCAGCGAGGTGGAGACGTGGATTTCCTATGCCTTCGACCTTGGATACATCAGCCAGGCACAACACGACGATTGGCTGCGATCCTATGCCCATATCTACGGCATGCTGATCAATCTGAGAGAAAAGCTGAAGTGAATTCTCTCTTCAGTTCCTCAATTCCCCAACTCTTCAATTCCTCATTTCCATCTCTTTGTCGCGTTTTGGCCGTATTTACGCCTAGGGTCCGCGTGAAATGTGGCTTCAGGCCAACGGGCTGCGGACGGGCAGCTTAAAGCA
The DNA here is from genome assembly GCF_003997415.1 of Mesorhizobium sp. M7A.F.Ca.MR.245.00.0.0. Lineage (NCBI taxonomy): Bacteria > Pseudomonadati > Pseudomonadota > Alphaproteobacteria > Hyphomicrobiales > Phyllobacteriaceae > Mesorhizobium > Mesorhizobium sp. M7A.F.Ca.MR.245.00.0.0. The sequence continues at coordinate 135,324 of NZ_RZTE01000007.1, forward strand.
AAATTAACCGTGTTTCTTGAATGCCGGTTAACCCAAACGTGGTTACTGGGTGATCAACGAAATCACTCAAATTAGATCACTCGAAATACGAAGGAGAGGCGGCATGGGCCGTATTGCAGCACTTACCAGAAACCCGGTCATGATCGCGCTGGTGGCGATGCTCGCCATCGCAGGTTGCGCCTCGAAGAAGACGCCGAACAGCGCTCAGGATCTTGGCCTTAACGGCGCCGGCGCGGCGACGCCCGGATCGGCGCAGGACTTCACCGTCAACATTGGCGACCGCATCTTCTTCGATACGGACTCGACCTCGATCCGTGCCGACGCGCAGACGACGCTCTCGCGCCAGGCGCAGTGGCTGAACCAGTACAAGCAGTATGCCATCGTCGTCGAAGGCCATGCCGACGAACGCGGCACACGTGAATACAATTTGGCGCTCGGCGCCCGCCGCGCCGCCGCCACCCGCGACTTCCTCGTTGCCAAGGGCGTTTCGGCCAGCCGTCTCAAGACCATTTCCTACGGCAAGGAACGTCCGGTCGCGGTGTGCGACGACATCTCCTGCTGGTCGCAGAACCGCCGCGCGGTCACCACGCTTAGCGGCGCTGGCTCCTGAAGCATCATGCAGCCGACCGGCGCGTCAAGAACGGCGGCCGTCTAGCGGTAAAAATGCAACATACCTGTGCGAAAGGCGGCCTTGGGGGCCGCCTTTTTCACATCCGGATGCCCGAAACAAAATTTGGCCGAAGTCTCGGCTCCTGCTATGAGCCGAGGGCGCTTGGCTGGTCCCATGCTGATTGGAAGGCGCGAACAAGCTAACGAAATCACTGCGAGAGGCACATGCATTTGAGATCGGTTCTGAGCGGCACGCTTGCGCTGCTGCTCCTATCAGGCGTCACCGCCCTGGCCAGCGGCACCGGGGCGAGCGGCACGGGGCAATCAACCGACAGCGGCTTTACCTTCCATCTTCCCAGTATCGAATTGCCCAGCCTTTTCGGTCAAAAGAAGAAACCAGACCAGGTTCAGCTGGTGCAATCCGATCCTGCCGCTGTCACCAGCCTGGAAGAGCAGCTGCGGCAGATGAACGGCAAGATCGAGGAACTCAATTTCCAGGTCCTGCAGATGCAGGAGCAGATCCGCAAGCAGCAGGAAGACAATGAATTCCGCTTCCAGCAGCTGGAAGGCGGCGGCACGCAAGGCGGGCAGCCGCCGGCGCAGAAGAAATCGGACGCCACCACCGGCACCGACAACGATGTGGCGGCGGCCCCGGCAATACGGGCGCCGGCCGATGCCGGCGCCGCGCCCGCCAACGATCAATCGGCAGGCGGCAAGACGGTCGAGGACGTCATCGTCGAATCTCCCGACGGCGACCCCGGCAAGGTTATTCCGGGTACGGGAGCGCCGGAAAAGAATTTCGGCACCATCACCGTCGACAAGAACGGCAATGTGATCGATGCCGGCGGCAACACGCAATCGACCGCGCCGGCGCAGGACACCGCGCCAGTCGCCGGGGCGGCGCCCAAGGCCGGAAAATCCGATACGGTGGTCGCGGCGTTGCCCGCCACCAACAACCCGGAAGAGCTTTACCGCAACTCCTACCAGTTCATCCTCTCGGGCGACTACGGCACCGCCGAGCAAGGTTTTCGCGATCACATCGCCCGCTTCCCCAAGGATGCGAAGGCGGCGGACGCGCATTACTGGCTGGGCGAGTCATTGCTCGGCCAGCAGAAATATCGCGACGCGGCCGAGACGTTCCTTGCCGCCAGCAAGGACTACCCCAAGGCCAAGAAAGCTCCCGACATGTTGCTGAAGCTCGGCGTGTCGCTGGTCGGCCTCAAGCAGCATGACGTTGCCTGCGCCACCTTCAGCGAGGTCGGCAAGCGCTACCCCGATATTTCCAGTGCGCTCAAGGAACGCGTCAAGCAGGAGAAGGCTCTGGCTGCCTGCTGATCCTTGTCCTACATGTCGTTGTCCTGAAACCGGGATCACTTTTGGGCGACATGCATTATGCTCGACAACGAGCCGGACCTTTCGACTAACCCTTTTTCGCATATCGATTTTACCAGCGGCGCTGTTGCGGCCGTGTCCGGCGGCAGCGACTCGACCGCCCTGCTCCTTCTTCTCAAGCACCATCTCGACTGCACGGCGCCGGCAACCAGGCTGCTTGCGGTGACGATCGACCACGGTTTGCGGTCCGGTTCGGCTGCGGAAGCGCAAACAGTGGCGAAGCTGTGCGCCAGACTCGGAATTTCACACCGCATCCTGACATGGTCGGGCCCCAAGCCATCGACCGGCCTGCCCGCGGCTGCTCGCGAGGCGCGCTACCGGCTGCTGGCCGAGGCGGCACAAGCCGAAGGCATCGGCCTGATCCTCACCGGCCATACCGCCGATGACCAGGCAGAGACGGTGCTGATGCGGCAAGCGCGCGAAGAAGGATTGGCGCGGGACGGGGGCCAAGGCCATGCCGAAATGGCAGGCCGGGGACTTGCCGGCATGGCGCCGGCCACCTTGTATGACTGGCGCGAGTGGATCGTTCGGCCGCTTCTCGGGTTGCGGCGCGAGGCGCTGCGCGACGTCCTGCGGCGTGAGAATGTCGGCTGGGCCGACGACCCCACCAATATCGACGCGGCCTTCGAGCGGCCGCGTGTGCGGGCCGCCCTTGCCGACAGCAACGGTGCGCAGCGCATCGACGATGCACTGGCGCTGGCCGCGCATGAGGGCCGCGCGCGCAGTCAACTCGGCCTCGCCGCCGCAAGTTTGATCGGCGATTTCGCGACCAGGCTGTCCTGCGGGCTCATTCGTCTTGATCCGCTCTTGCTGAACACAGGCGACGAGCGAGCGGCCGTCTATGCGTTGCGTATCCTGCTGGCCATGACCGGCGGAATTGCCTTCTTGCCGGATCAGGCCCGCAGCGAGGCTCTGTTCGGTCGGCTGAGGGCTGGATTTCTTTGCGCCACATTGTCGCGGACGGTTGTCGATTCCCGGCGCTCCGGCATCTTCCTGCGCCGCGAGGCGCGCGGCCTACCCGCCGCCGCAACCCTTACTGGCAGCACCCTGTGGGATGGCCGCCGGCGCATCACATTGAACGACAGCAGCAGCGCATTGTTGATTGCCCCGCTAGGCATGGCAGCGGCGAAGCGGCTGGCGACGGGCCAAGGAAAAGCCCCGCCGAGCCTGATGCGCGCCGCGCTCGCGGCCGAACCGGCGTTGTGGCACGTCGGGGAATGCCTTGGTTTGCCTGGATATGGACTGAAGTCTGCGATGATGGAAGTGCGGCCGGTCGTTACCCCCTTTGCCCGCTTCCTGCCTTCGTTCGACCTGGCGCCGGCGCAGGCCGTCGCCGGGCTGATTGGCGCGGCCCCGGTCCCCCCCTTGCCTTTCAGCGGCCATAGTGCCGGCTGATGGTTGCGCGAAAGCTTAACCCAGACGTGCTGTTATGCTTGGCAAGGGGAGGTGCTCTCCCTATGTTAGGCGCAAGTTTCCTCTTATGACGCGTGTCCGCCCCGCGGACGCCAACGGGACAATTGATGAATCCGAACTATCGCAACCTCGCGCTCTGGGCGATCATAGCGGTCCTGCTCATAGCCCTGTTCAATCTGTTCCAGACGCCGCAGACGCGAGGGGCTTCCAGCGATGTGCCTTATTCGCAGTTCCTGCAGGATGTCGCGGCGGGCCGGGTCAAGACGGTAACCATCGCGGGCGCCCGCATCAGCGGCACCTACACCGACAATGCCAGCGGCTTCCAGACCTATTCGCCCGGCGATCCTTCGCTGGTCTCGCGGCTGCAGGACAAGAACGTCACCATCAATGCGCGGCCTGAAACAGACGGTTCCAATTCGCTGTTCGGCTATTTGATCTCTTGGCTGCCGATGATCCTAATCCTCGGCGTCTGGATATTCTTCATGCGCCAGATGCAGTCTGGCTCCGGCCGCGCGATGGGCTTTGGCAAGTCGAAGGCCAAGTTGCTCACCGAAGCGCATGGCCGCGTCACCTTCCAGGACGTTGCCGGCGTCGACGAAGCCAAGGAAGATCTGGAAGAGATCGTCGAGTTCCTGCGCGATCCGCAGAAATTCCAGCGGCTCGGCGGCAAGATCCCGCGCGGCGTGCTGCTCGTCGGCCCTCCGGGAACCGGCAAGACGCTGCTCGCCCGCTCGGTTGCCGGCGAAGCCAATGTGCCGTTCTTCACCATTTCCGGTTCTGACTTCGTCGAGATGTTCGTAGGCGTTGGTGCAAGCCGCGTCCGCGATATGTTCGACCAGGCCAAGAAAAACGCACCCTGCATCATCTTCATCGACGAAATCGACGCTGTCGGCCGTCATCGCGGCGCCGGCCTCGGCGGTGGCAACGACGAACGCGAGCAGACGCTGAACCAGCTGCTGGTCGAGATGGACGGCTTCGAATCCAACGAAAGCATCATCCTGATCGCCGCCACCAACCGGCCCGACGTGCTTGACCCCGCCCTGCTCAGGCCAGGCCGCTTCGACCGCCAGGTCGTGGTGCCGAACCCCGACATCGTCGGCCGCGAGAAGATCCTCAAGGTGCATGTGCGCAATGTGCCGCTGGCGCCCAATGTCGACCTCAAGGTGATCGCGCGCGGTACGCCGGGCTTTTCCGGCGCCGACCTGATGAACCTCGTCAACGAATCCGCGCTGATGGCGGCACGGCGCAACAAGCGCCTCGTCACCATGGCCGAATTCGAGGACGCCAAGGACAAAATCATGATGGGCGCCGAGCGCCGCTCGTCGGCCATGACCCAGGCCGAGAAGGAGCTGACCGCCTACCATGAGGCCGGCCACGCCATTCTCGCGCTCAACGTGCCATCGGCCGATCCGCTGCACAAGGCCACGATCATTCCACGCGGTCGCGCGCTCGGCATGGTCATGCAGTTGCCCGAAGGCGACCGCTATTCGATGAGCTACAAATACATGATCTCGCGTCTCGCCATCATGATGGGCGGCCGCGTCGCCGAGGAGTTCAAGTTCGGCAAGGAGAACATCACCTCCGGAGCCTCTTCGGATATCGAGCAGGCGACCAAGCTGGCCCGCGCCATGGTCACGCGCTGGGGCTTTTCCGACAAGCTCGGCCATGTCGCCTATGGCGACAACCAGGAAGAAGTGTTCCTTGGGCATTCCGTGGCCCGCACGCAGAACGTCTCGGAAGAAACGGCGCAGATCATCGATGCCGAAGTGCGCCGCCTGATCGACGAGGCCTATTCGTCGGCGAAGTCCATCCTGACCAAGAAGAAGAAGGAATGGATCGCGCTGGCGCAGGGCCTGCTGGAATACGAGACGCTGTCCGGCGAGGAGATCAAGCAGTTGATCGCCGGCCACAAGCCCGCGCGCGACCTCGGCGACGATACGCCGCCGAGCCGTGGCTCGGCCGTGCCGAAGTCCGGCGGCCGGCGAAAGAAGGGTCCTGAGCCCGAAGGCGGTATGGAACCGCAGCCGTCGAGTTGAGCTTGACCACTGATTTCATCGAACGCCGCGGCTTACTCCGCGGCGTTTTTTGTTTTTGGCGTTGAGGAGGAGTTGTCCGCGACCTCGCATCTGCGACGGTGACGATTGGCGAAAGCCTAGGTGATAGCCAATCTCCCCCCGCAAGGGGGGAGATTGGCAACGTCGCCGCTGGCGTGCCCTCGAAGGCAACAAAAAGGCCCGCGAACCCTGCGGTTCGCAGGCCTTCTCTTCTTCAGATGCCTTGTCGCTCAGCTCTTCAGCTTGGCATTGCACAGGCTGTAATAACCGCCGCCCTTCTGGATCCAGCGAAGGCCGTTCAACGTGCCCGCGTCCTTGTTGCCATGGTAGCCCTGCAGACAGGTCTTCATGCGCGCCTTCGCGGGCTTTTCGGTCTTGAACTCGCCGGCCAGCGTGGTCGGGAATGTCACGCCCGCGGGCGCTACAGTGGGGGCGACCGCCGCGCTGGTTTCCTTTTTCGTCTGCGGCTCGGTTTTGACCGTATCCTCGCTGACACTGTCCGCTGCTGATGTCGCGCACTTCTCCTTGCGAAAAGCCGTCCAGTCCATGCCGTTCAGAGTGCCGCCTTCCTTGGCTGTTCGATAGGTCTCGCCGCATTCCTTCATCGTCAGTGCGCTTGCGGGGGCGACGCTCCAAGCGACAAATGCGGTCGCAGCCAATACCGCCAATTTCAAACCGTGCATAAGACCCTCCTGGTTGATAATAAGTTTGACGTCTTTTTGTATATGGTTTGTTCTCTATATGTTCAACCAGAATCTTTACGGACTACCGATGAGCTTGGCGGTGGGCAGTGTAGGCGAATTGATGATGCCAGCAGCCCGGCGACATGCAGATGCGAGCAAGGCAGCGTGCGTCTTCGCGCAACAAAAAAGGCCCGCGCATCTTGCGATGCGCGGGCCTTTGTTTGGAGACTATGGCTAAGCGATCAGCCCTTCAGCTTGGCATTGCACAGGCTGTAGAAGCCGCCGCCCTTCTGGATCCACTTCAGGCCGCCGAGCGCGTTGGCGTCCTTGAGGACATAGTACTGGTCGAGGCAGGTGTGCATGCGGCCCTTTCCGGGGGTCTCGCTGGCATATTTCGCCGAGATCGCGGACGGGAACTTGACGCCCTTGGGCGCAGCCGTCGTCGGCTTCGCCGGCTCCTTGGTGTAGCTGGCCTCGTCGGCGGCCGGCACCGTGTCGTCATCCGATGCGCCGGCGCCGCATTCGGTCTTGCGGAAGTCGTTCCACTTCATGCCCTTCAGCGTGTTGGCCGTCTTGGCGGCCTGATACTTGGTGCTGCATTCGGCCATGCTCAGACCCTTGCCGTCGGCGGGGGCCGCGGCAGCCTTGGTGGTTGCCGGCTTGGCGGCGGCAGCGGCGGATGCACCGGCGGCGCATTCGGACTTGCGGAAGTCGTTCCACTTCATGCCGTTCAGCGTGCCGGCAGCCTTCGCCGCCTGGTATTTGGTGCTGCATTCCTTCGCCGTCAGGCCCTTGGCCGTGCTGTCGTCCGCAGCGGCGGCAGCCTTGGCCGCCTTGGCCGGCTTCGTCTCGGCAGCCTTCGTGGTATCGGCCGGCTTTGCGTCGGTCGTCGCGGCGGCGTCGGTGCCGCACTGAGCCTTGCGGAACTGGTTCCAGGTCGCGCCGGCGAGTGTCCCCGCATCCTTGGCGGCGTTGTATTTCGTGCTGCACTCGGCCATCGTCAGTGCGTTGGCTGGCGCGGCCAGGAACAAGGTCGCGACGGCGAGGCCGGTCAAAGTGGCAAGTCGGTGGATGAGCATAGCGTTTCTCCGTTGCAGCAGCCCATGATACGTCCCTGCAGATCAATATCGCTCAACGGGCGGTTGCGCCAGATGCTAAGTGGCGTATATATCGCCGAAAACCGGTTTCTCCCGATAAGGTGATGAAATCGTTGTCCGTTGTCTGGTTCAGAGCAAGATTTTCCTGGTGCATCCGCGCTGAAAGGCTCGCATGACTTGTATATTGCAACATGGCAGTCTGGGCATGTCAGGTTGCGGCCACGTGTGTGCAGTGCACAACAATGGTTTTCTAAGGATTGGTAACGTATAATCACACAATGTGATCATAGCGCCCTGGCCAATTGTGGCATGACGTGCCGGGGAAGAAACGTCGAGGAAGCTGACTAGCATGGCAGGGAATTATTTCGGCACGGACGGCATTCGCGGACGCGCCAACAAGTTTCCGATGACGGCTGAAATCGCTATGCGGGTCGGCATGGCCGCCGGCCTTTCCTTCCAGCGCGGCAGCCATCGACATCGTGTCGTGCTCGGCAAGGACACCAGGCTTTCCGGCTATATGATCGAGAATGCCATGGTCGCCGGTCTTTGTGCCGCCGGCATGGACGTGTTCCTGCTCGGCCCGATCCCGACGCCGGCTGTCGCCATGCTGGTGCGTTCGCTGCGCGCCGATATCGGCGTCATGATCTCGGCCTCGCACAACCCCTATTACGACAACGGCATCAAGCTGTTCGGACCCGACGGCTACAAGCTCTCCGACGAAATCGAGGAGCGCATCGAGAGCATGCTCGACAAGGATATCGAACTGGCGCTCGCCGATTCCGACGGGCTTGGCCGCGCCAAGCGCGTCGACGGGGTGCATGACCGCTACATCGAATTCGCCAAGCGCACCTTGCCGCGCTCGATGTCGCTCGCCGGCTTGAGGATCGTTGTCGATTGCGCCAATGGCGCGGCCTACAAGGTGGCGCCCGAGGCGCTGTGGGAACTGGGCGCCGAAGTCGTCGCCATCAATGTCGAGCCCAACGGCTTCAACATCAACAAGGAATGCGGCTCGACCCATCCGGCCGGCCTGCAAAAGAAGGTGCACGAAGTGCGCGCCGACATCGGCATCGCGCTCGACGGCGACGCCGATCGTGTCGTTATCGTCGATGAAAACGGCGCGATCGTCGATGGTGACCAGATCATGGCGCTGATCGCCGAATCCTGGCACCAGAGCGGGCGGCTTGCCGGCGGTGGTGTCGTCTCAACCGTGATGTCCAATCTGGGCCTCGAACGCTTCCTCGGCGACATGAAGCTGCAATTGCACCGCACCAAGGTCGGCGACCGTTATGTCGTCGAGCATATGCGTGCGCATGGCTTGAATGTCGGCGGCGAACAGTCGGGTCATATCGTGCTGTCCGACTTTTCGACGACCGGCGACGGCCTGGTCTCGGCGCTGCAGGTGCTCGCCTGCATCAAGCGGCAGGGGCGGCCGGTCAGCGAACTGTCGAAGAAATTCGAACCCGTGCCGCAACTCCTGAAGAACGTCCACATTTCCGGCGGCAAGCCGCTTGAGGAGGCGCCGGTCAAGGCCGCCATCGAAGACGCCCGCAACCGCCTCGGCAAGACCGGACGGCTGGTTATCCGGCCATCAGGGACAGAGCCGCTGATCCGCGTGATGGCCGAAGGCGACGACCCGCAATTGGTCGAGTCCGTGGTCAATGGCATAGTGGACATCATCTCGGAAACGCGCAGCGCCGCTTGATCCCAGCGCGTCCAGCAGGACGTGGATCGGACAACCAGGCGCCGTGCTCCTTTAACCGGTCCAAGGCCCGCCTCTCGGCGGGCTTTTTCTTGTCAGCCGCCACTTTGTTCGGTGTCCGTAAATCTCGCGCCGATCCCTAGAAGTTTCGAGATTCGTGGTTAAGCAACAGGGTTAAACGCCTTTTAACCTTTGCAATTCATTATCCACGACTGAAAGCCAATCGCATTTCGGGCGGGTTCGCCGTTCCGAGCTTCTCAGGGGTGACAAGCATGTTCAAGACAGCAAGAAAGGCCCTGCTCGCCTTCCTGTTCGCAGGCCTGGCAGGGCCGTTGTTCGCGGCCGACCTGCCGGAACCGATGGTCGAAGAGGCTCCGCCTCAGGCCATCTACGAGCAGCCGGTCGAGGTCGGCGGCTGGTATATCCGCGGCGATATCGATTATCACAAGTCGACCGTGCGCGGCATCGACTATATGACCTACACCGTCGATCCCTGTAACTGTACGGTCACGCCCGGCACCAGAAGTTTCGATTTCGGCAAGCTCAAGGGCGGTTTCTCGCTCGGTGCCGGCGTTGGTTACAAGATCAACGACCACTTCCGGACCGACCTGACGGCCGACTATTGGTTCAAGTCGAACTTCAACGGCGGCACCTCGGACATCAACGGTACTTCGACCGAAGTATCGAAGATGAGCGCCCTGCTGCTGCTTGCCAACGCCTATGTCGATCTCGGCACCTACCATGGCATCACGCCTTACGTTGGCGCCGGCATCGGCGGCGCCCGCGTCAAGTGGGATGATGTCTACGACCCGAACACCACCGAGTTCAATCCCGGCAGATCAAGCTGGCGTTTCGCCTACGGTCTGATGGCCGGCGCTTCGTACTGCCTGACCGACAAGATCATTCTCGATGCCGGCTACCGCTTCTCCCATATTCAGGGCGGCCGCATGTTCGACTGGAACATCACCAGCTCCGGTCCCGGCTTCGATCGTGGCATCAACACGCACGAAGTGCGCGGTGGCCTGCGCTACCAGTTCGGTGGCAGCAACGGTTGCGCCGCGCCGGTCGTGGCCTACCAGCCCGAACCCGAGCCGATCTACACCAAGTAACAGCATCTACATTACTTGCATTCTTCACAAACCGCCCGGCCTCAGCCGGGCGGTTTTTCGTTGGGCCGCCTGGAATCGACAGGGGAAATGAATTCGCTAACGCTCTGTTAGCCTTAACCGGCACTTAACCACTATGGTTAACAATGCTCCTTGAAACGATGGCTGCCGCTGCGATTGCGGGCTGCGCCAAATTCGGGAGTCGGGGACCATGAAACTTACATCGCGTATGGCGCTGGCGCTCGGTGCACTGGCCTTCCTGCCGCTGACGCCGGTGCACGCGGCCGACTACGATCCGCCGATCTATGTCGACCAGGCGCCTGACTACGTCCCGGTCGAGGTCGGTTCCGGCTGGTATCTGCGCGGCGACGTCTCCTATCTGGCGCAGAAGAGCTTCGACAATCATGATTTCGCCACCGAAACCGCAGCCTTCAGCGACAAGGAAGATCCGATCTTTGCCAGCATCGGCTTCGGCTACCATTTCAACGACTATCTGCGCGCCGACTTCAATCTCGGCTATCTGCCCGGCAACGAGATCGGCGTCGGCTATGACGATTCAGCGACTGCCGCAGAGCCGACCGTGGCGTCGGCATCCCTTAAGAACTACGCCTTGTCGGGCATACTCAACGGCTATGTCGATCTTGGCACCTATGTCGGCATCACACCCTATCTCGGCGCCGGTATCGGCATCGTCCGCAGCAAGCGCACCCTGTCGGCAAGCTATTTCACCGACAATGGCGACGACACGGACGATTTTGCTGTAAGTGACAGCAAGACCCAGTACTCGCTGGCCTACACGCTGAATGCGGGCCTCGCCTATCAGGTATCGAAGAACGTTTCCGTCGACCTGGGCTATCAGTATTTCTCCGCCCCGGACGCCGAATATGTAGCCGCCGAGAGCCTAGATTCCTATCCGATCCTCAAGGGGATCAGCAATCATCAGGTCAAGCTTGGGCTGCGCTACGATCTTTGGTAGTAGGTACGGCATGCACGAAAACGCAGACGGCGGATCTTTCGGGGTCCGCCGTTTGCGTCTGAAGTCACGACATCCTGATCAGGGATCGCCGGTATCCCGGCAGCGACAAAAACTTTCCTCTTGACGCCCGAAGTCTGAACGCATATCGCCGTCCGTGGGCCACCCCTCCCCAACGAGGGGCCACTATCTGGAAGGATAGACCACGATGACGACGCATGCGAAGCCCGGACTCCGTCCGGCAAACCCCAATTTTTCCTCAGGTCCCTGTGCAAAACGTCCCGGCTGGTCGGTCGAGGCGCTGAAGGCTGCCGCGCTCGGCCGTTCCCATCGCGCCAAGATCGGCAAGACCAAGCTCGAACAGGCGATCGAGCTGACGCGGGAAATTCTCCAGGTCCCGGCGGGTTACCGCATCGGCATCGTGCCGGCGTCGGACACCGGCGCGGTCGAGATGGCGCTGTGGTCGCTGCTTGGCGAGCGCGGCGTCGACATGGTCGCCTGGGAGAGCTTTGGCTCCGGCTGGGTCACCGACGTGGTCAAGCAGTTGAAGCTCGCCGACGTGCGCAAGATCGAAGCCGGCTACGGCGAACTGCCTGATCTCACCAAGATCGATTTCGACCGCGATGTGGTCTTCACCTGGAACGGCACCACGTCGGGCGTGCGCGTGCCGAACGGCGATTTCATTCCCGCGGACCGCAAGGGCCTGACCGTCTGCGATGCGACTTCCGCCGCATTCGCGCAGAGGCTCGACTTCGAAAAGCTCGATGTCGTCACGTTCTCCTGGCAGAAGGTGCTGGGCGGCGAGGGCGCTCACGGCATGCTGATCCTGTCGCCTCGCGCCGTCGAGCGGCTGGAGACCTACAAGCCTTCATGGCCGCTGCCGAAAATCTTCCGCCTGACCTCGGGCGGCAAGCTGATCGAAGGCATCTTCAAGGGCGAGACCATCAACACCCCCTCGATGCTGTGCGTCGAGGATTACCTCGATGCGCTCAACTGGGCGAAGTCGACCGGCGGCCTCGACGCCCTGATCGCCAGGGCGGATGCCAATGCGGCCGTCCTCGATCGCTTTGTCGGCAAATCCTCCTGGCTCGGTCATCTCGCCGTCCAGCCGGCGACACGGTCGAACACGTCCGTCTGCCTGTCCTTCACCGATCCGGACGTGTCCGCGCTCGACGCCGAGGGGCAGGCGGCTTTCGCCAAGGGGCTGGTGTCGGTGCTCGACAAGGAAGGCGTCGCCTACGATATCGGTGCCTATCGCGACGCACCGCCCGGCCTGCGCATCTGGTGCGGCGCGACGGTCGAGACGTCGGATCTCGAGGCGCTGCTGCCCTGGCTCGACTGGGCCTTCGCCGCGCAGAAGGCGTCGCTCAAAGCGGCGGCCTGAGATCATTCGCGGCGGCCTTCGGGTCGCCCATTCCCATCAGGATCAAATCCATTTCAAGGAGGCCGCCATGGCGCCCCGCGTTCTCGTCTCAGACAAACTCTCCCCCACCGCCGTGCAGATATTCAAGGATCGTGGCGTCGAGGTCGACTATCTGCCCGATCTCGGCAAGGACAAGGAAAAGCTCGCCGAAGTGATCGGCCAGTATGATGGCCTCGCCATCCGCTCGGCGACCAAGGTCACCGAAAAACTGATCAACGCCGCTACCAATCTCAAAGTCATCGGCCGTGCCGGCATCGGCGTCGACAATGTCGATATCCCGGCGGCAAGCCGCAAGGGCATCATCGTGATGAACACGCCGTTCGGCAATTCGATCACGACAGCCGAACATGCGGTGGCAATGATCTTCGCGCTTGCCCGCCAGATACCGGAAGCCAACGCTTCGACCCATGCCGGCAAATGGGAAAAGAACCGATTCATGGGCGTCGAGATCACCGGCAAGACGCTGGGCGTCATCGGCTGTGGCAACATCGGTTCGATCGTCGCGACGCGCGGCGTTGGCCTCAAGATGCACGTCATCGCCTTCGATCCGTTCCTGTCGGACAGCCGTGCCGAGGAGCTTGGCGTCGACAAGGTCGAACTCGACGAACTGTTCGCCCGCGCCGATTTCATCACCCTGCACACGCCGCTGACCGACAAGACGCGCAACATCATCGATGCCGCGGCGATCGCCAAGATGAAGAAGGGCGTGCGCATCATCAATTGCGCACGCGGCGGTCTGATCGTCGAGGCCGACCTGATCGCGGCGCTGAAGAGCGGCAAGGTGGCAGGCGCCGGCGTCGACGTCTTCGAGGTCGAACCGGCCGAAAACAACGAACTGTTCGGCATGGAGAATGTGGTGGCGACGCCGCATCTCGGCGCCTCGACGACTGAGGCCCAGGAGAATGTCGCGCTGCAGGTTGCCGAGCAGATGGCCGACTATCTGATCAAGGGCGCCGTCTCCAACGCCATCAACATGCCGTCGATCACCGCCGAGGAAGCACCGCGGCTGAAGCCCTTCGTCAAGCTCGCCGAAGTGCTCGGCGCCTTCGTTGGCCAGGTCACCGAAGACCCGATCAAGGAGGTCGAGATCCTGTTCGACGGCTCGACCGCGACGATGAATACGCGCGCGCTGATCAGCGCCGCACTCGCCGGGCTGATCCGGCCTCAGGTCTCCGACGTCAACATGGTGTCGGCGCCGATCATGGTGAAGGAGCGCGGCATCATCGTCGCCGAGGTCAAGCGCGACAAATCGGGCGTGTTCGACGGCTACATCAAGCTTACGGTGAAGACCGAGCACATGACGCGCTCGATCGCCGGCACATGCTTCTCGGATGGCAAGCCACGCTTTATCCAGATCAAGGGCATCAACCTCGATGCCGAGGTCGGCCAGCACATGCTCTACACCACCAATGCGGACGCGCCGGGCATCATTGGCCTGCTCGGCACCGTCTGCGGCGAGAACGGCGTCAACATCGCCAACTTCCAGCTCGGCCGCAACCGGCCGGGCGGCGATGCCATAGCGCTGCTCTATCTCGACGCCCCGTTCCCGGAGGCCGTGCTGGAAAAGGTCAAGGCGCATAAGTCGATCGACTCGGCCAAGCGGCTGCAGTTCGATGTCAACGCGATGTGATCGAGGGCAGGCGGTCGCGGACCCCTCGTTGATGCCGGCCGCCGCGGCGGCCGGTTCAGGTCAACTCGTCCGAGCCATCGGAGACAGCCACGCGATGTCGGTAGACCAGTTCCCAGCCCTTCCAGCCCGTAAACAGCAGGATGAGAACCACGATCATCGATAGGACGATGCCGGTTGGCATCACGGCCGCCGCTCCGCCGGCATACCGCGAGTACCAGTTGTAAAGCTCGATCAACACGACGAGTACATTGCCGCCGGCATGGAGCCATGCCGTTGTGAGATTGCGGATCTGAACATCGCCGAGAACATCCGTCAGGCCAGCAAGCGCAGCCAGGGCTGCCATGATCAGGCCTGCGCCGAGAAGCCAAAGCGACCCGGTGACCCATCCGGGATCGGCTGTTCGCCAGAAGATAAGATCGCAAACGAAGGTGCCGACAAAAAAGGCAATCGGAAACGGAATCAGCATGGGATGGATAGGGTGACCGGCAATGCTTGCCGTGCTGCGAGGGTTGGGGCTCATCATGTCGCCTCCCTGCCGTTCAAACTCCGCTGGAGGTGAAATGTTCCAAGTGAGGACGCGGCAGGGTTTATGCCGCTGTTTCCGGGCCATTGGCTAGATCCATGCTGTTCGCGTGAATCGCTGCAACGGGGAGAGCGTCAGCCGCCACATGTCATCTGCGGTGGTCCGCCACCGCCATCTTGCGCCCGCTGTATTCGGCAAGCCCGATGCCGCCCAGCACGAGCACCAAAGCCAGTGCCTGATAGAGGTGGAACGTCTCGCCGACGATCAGCACCGACAGCAGCGTGCCGAAGATCGGCACCAGATTGATGAACAGGCCGGCGCGGTTGGCGCCGATCAGTTCGTTGCCTCTGATGTAGAAGATCTGCGAAACGACGGAGGCGCCGATCGCCGTATAGACGATGACGGTCCAGCCGCGCGCATCGGGCATGATGACCTTGCCGGCGACGACCTCCCACAGGAAGAACGGCAGCGAAGTGACGAGTGCCGCAACCGACAGGGCCAGCATCAGGCTCTGCCAGTGCATGACCGGCTTCAGCCGCAGCCCGACCGAATAGCCGCTGTAGAGAAACACGGCGACCAGCATGATGGCATCGCCGAAATTGAGTTCCAGCGTCAACAGCCGGCGCGGGTCGCCATGGCAGGCGGTGAGGATCACGCCGGCGATGGTCAGCACGACGCCGACAATCTGCGCCCAGTTCACACGCAGGCGGAAGAAGACGAAATTGGCAGTCATGATCAGGATCGGCATCGCCGCCTGTTCGATCGAGACATTGATTGCTGTCGTGTAGTTGAGCGCCGTGTAGAAGATGGTGTTGAACAGGGTGAAGCCGCTGGCGCCGAGGGCGACCAGCACGAACCAGTGCTTGCGGACGACCGGCCAGTCCTTCTGGATGGTCTTCCAGCCGATGGGCAGCATGATCGCCACGGCCAGCACCCAGCGCAGAAAGACCAGCGTCATCGGCGAGACGTGATCGACCGCCAGCTTGCCGGCCACCGAATTTCCACCCCAGAGCAAGGTGGTGAGCAGCAGGAATATGTAGGCGCTTCGATGCATCGCGGGATTCCAGTCGCCGGAGCTGCGGTGTTTGCCGGCCTATTGCCCTCGCTCGCCCAAGTAAATGATGTCAAAGCCGAAAATTGTTGTGCCTCAGGGCATTTTCGACGGCAAAGAAAGGTCGCGCTCGCGAGGTCTTGACGTTATAGAGGCCTGTCGTTTCGAACCATATTCAAGCCGCTTGGCGGCGTCTCAAGGGAAAAGAAACATGGCCAATGTGGTGGTCGTCGGCTCGCAGTGGGGTGACGAAGGCAAGGGCAAGATCGTCGACTGGCTGTCGGAGCGGGCCGATGTCGTGGTGCGTTTCCAGGGCGGCCACAATGCCGGCCATACGCTGGTCGTCGACGGCAAGGTTTACAAGCTGTCGTTGCTTCCGTCGGGCGTCGTGCGCCAGGGCAAGCTATCCATCATCGGCAATGGCGTCGTGTTCGACCCGCATGCTTTCGTCGCCGAGGTGGCCAAGCTCAAGGCGCAAGGTGTCGAAGTCGCACCGGATCGCCTGAAAATAGCCGAAAACACAGCGCTTATCCTGTCCCTGCATCGGGAGCTGGACGGATTCCGTGAGGACGCCGCATCCAATTCCGGGACGAAGATTGGCACGACCCGTCGTGGCATCGGCCCCGCCTACGAGGACAAGGTGGGCCGGCGCGCGGTCAGGGTGATGGACTTGGCGGATTTGGAAACACTGCCCGTGAAGGTTGACAGGCTGCTGACGCACCACAATGCGCTGCGTCGGGGGCTTGGCCATGCGGAAGTCACGCATGACGCGATCATGCAGGAATTGACCTCGGTCGCCGACGACATCCTGCCCTATATGGACCGGGTCTGGAAGATCCTCGACGACAAGCGCCGGGCTGGCGAGCGTATCCTGTTCGAGGGCGCGCAGGGCACGCTGCTTGACATAGACCACGGCACCTATCCGTTCGTGACCTCGTCGAACACGGTTGCCGGACAGGCTGCCGCCGGCTCCGGCGTCGGCCCAGGCGCCATCGGCTATGTGCTCGGCATCACCAAAGCCTATACGACACGCGTCGGCGAGGGTCCGTTCCCGACCGAGCAGAAGAACGAAGTCGGCGAATTCCTCGGCACGCGCGGCCATGAATTCGGCGTCGTCACCGGCCGCAAGCGCCGCTGCGGCTGGTTCGACGCGGTGCTGGTACGCCAGGCCGTCGCTGTCAACGGCATCAAGGGAATCGCGCTGACCAAGCTCGACGTGCTTGACGGGCTGGACGAGATCAAGGTCTGCACGGGTTATCGTCTCGACGGCGAGATGATCGATTATCTGCCGGCCAGCCAGGGCGCGCAGGCACGTGTCGAACCTGTCTACGAGACGCTCGAGGGCTGGAAAGGCACCACTGCCGGCGCGCGCAGCTGGAACGATCTGCCGGCCCAGGCCGTCAAATACGTCCGCTACATCGAAGAGCTGATCGGCGCCCCGGTCGCACTCCTTTCCACCAGCCCGGAACGGGACGACACGATACTTGTGACCGATCCGTTTCAAGACTAGTTTCTGAAGCCTTTCCGGGCATCGCGGCCGATTTGCGGGGGCCGGCGCGGAAACAAAATACAGGTCGACTGAAGCATGGCAGATTACGTTGCTATTCTGAAAAAGGCGCTCGGCAAGCATGGCGACGAGACGCCGGAAAAGCGTACGCGCATCTATGCCAGCGTTCGCACCATGCTGGTGAAGAAGCTTGAGGAATATTCGCCGCCGCCGGCCGCCGAAGCCATAGCCACGCAGATGCGTTCGCTGGAAGACGCGATCGCGAGTGTCGAGCGGGACTATGCCAAGAGCCTGCCGGAGACCGATCCGCTGGCGGAGCTGGAACACATCTTTTCGTCGATCGATCGCAACAAGAATCAGCCGAGCCATACACGGCAGCCGGCCAAGGCTGAATCGGCCTGGCCCGCACCGCCCGCTGCAAAGCCTGAATCTTATCAGCCCGCGCCACCACCTGCCGCCAAGGTCGAGCCGAGCTGGCAAAGGGCGACGCCGGCGCCTTCCCAGCCGGCTCGCGCCGAAACGCCTCTTCCAGGTATGGATGCCGACGAGGCGGAGGACGAGGCAGATGTCTTTTCCAGCGACGAAGAGCCGGTGTCGGACACCTTCCAGCGCCTGCGTCCCGCCGAGCGCAAGCGCAGCTATGGTGGGCTGATCGCGGCCGTCGTCGCTCTTCTGGTCGTAGCCGGCGGTGGCTACGGAATCTGGCTGAACAAGGATGCCTTTGGCAAAATGCTTGGGCTTGGCGGCAATCAGGTCGCCAAGACCGAGCCGGTGAAACCAGCGCCTGCCAAGCCGGC
>NZ_RZTE01000007.1:153290-157179 GCF_003997415.1 Mesorhizobium sp. M7A.F.Ca.MR.245.00.0.0
CAAGCCGGCAACCGATGCCGCGGCAACGCCTCCGGCGCCCGCGGCTGGCGGCACTGAAGCCGAAAGCACGAAATTCACGCAGCGGCTGACGCCCCAGGGCAGTGAAGTCGACCCGGGTCCGGCCGGTGGCCAAAGCGGCATCGGCGAAGGCGAATCGGTCGCCGCGCTGACCACGCCGCCCTCGGCGACGAACGCACCGGCGATTTCCGCTCCGGCCGCAGGCACACCTGCCGCGGCAGCGCCCCCCGCTACAGGTGCCGCCCCCGCAACGCCGCCTGCCAACGGAGCAGCGCCGGCCGATGCTGCCGGCACGCCGCCCGCACCGGCAGCTGCGCCTGCGGAAGCCGCTCTGCCTGTCGGCCAGAAGGCGATCTTCTATGAGGAGCGCACCAGCACCGCCCAGGGCTCCGCCGAGCCCGGCAACATCGTCTGGTCGCTGGTGCAGGAATCGCCCGGTGGCGACCTGCCGCCGGAGCCGGCGATCCGCGCCGAGGCCACCATTCCCGGCAAGGACATCCAGTTGCGCATGACCATCCGCCGCAACACCGATCAGACACTGCCGGCCAGCCATATCATCGAGATGATCTTCCTGACGCCCGACGGTTTCGAGGGCGGCGGTGTCGACAACATCCTGCGCGTCGCCATGAAGGGTTCGGAACAGGATGCCGGCAGCCCGTTGATCGGCATTCCGGCGAAGATCGCCGACGGCTTCTTCCTCGTCGCGCTCAACGATACCAAGGCCGACGAAGACGCCAACATGACCCTGCTTCGCGGCCAGGACTGGATCGACGTACCGGTCGTCTACAAGACCGGACGGCGGGCACTGCTGACCATGGAAAAGGGCATTCCCGGCGAGAAGGTGTTCGACGAGGCGATCAAGGCCTGGCAGGCCAAGACGGCTGGCTGAGAAGGAGCAGTTCAGAAGCCTTGGAACAGCATGTCGAGCGCGGAGACAATCTCGTCATGGTGCCTGGAGAGGCTTCCCTCTGGATCCGGCAATTCCGAGGCAGAGAAGGCTGACATAAACTGGGTGACCATCACATGATCTTTGCCATTTATGGCGAAGGTCGGGTTTAATCGGCGACCAGGAACCGGGGCTATCTTGGGCGGCATCAGCGGAATGATGATCCTGGTGCTTAGTCCTTCAAGAAGGTCTGATTGCACGTCGAGAAGATAACCGCCGCCCGCGGCATTCCTATAGAAATCATAACGCGCCATCAGAACGGCCGGTGTTTGGCCAGTGGCAGTCCGTTGCGTCTGACATACTCATTGGAGCTGTCGATGGCTTCCTTATTTTCTTCCTGCCATCGGCGCGTTTTTTCTGCCGAGATTGCTTTTGCAATGCCCTCTTCGGCGGCGCGTGAGATATTGATGCCCAAAGCTTTCGCATCACTGATCAACCGAGAGTCGATGGACGTATTCACAGATTGTCGCTGAGGTTTTGACGTCGATTGAAGCATAAAGATCGCCTCCTTTTATGCGCATAATCTAGGCGCATAAAAGCCCCCACGCAATCCTTCACCCTTCCATTTCCTCGCGCAACATCTCCAGTTCCAGCCATTCTTCCTCAAGCGCCGCCAGCGTCGCGCGCTCCTTGTCGAGGGCGGCGATGGTTTTCTGGAAGGAGGCCGGGTCGCGCTCGTAATAGGCCGGATCGGCGATGTTGTTCTCCAGTCTTGAGATCGAAGCCGTCACAGCCTCGATTTTCTTGGGCAGCGATTCCAGAGCGAATTTCTGCTTGAACGACAGTTTCTTCGCCGGCCCCTTTGGCGCAGCCGCTTCACTCTTGGCCGTCACTGGCGCTTCGCCGTTCTCGGCCTTCGCGCGCGCCTTGCGGTCGTCCAGCCTGGTGCCGCCGCGCTGCGCCAGCATGTCGGAGTAGCCGCCGGCATATTCGATCCAGCGGCCGTCACCATCCGGTGCAATCAGGCTGGTCACGGTGCGGTCGAGGAAATCGCGGTCGTGGCTGACCAGGATGACGGTGCCGGCAAAGCCAGCGACCAGTTCCTGCAGCAGTTCCAGCGTCTCCATATCGAGATCGTTGGTCGGCTCGTCGAGCACCAGAAGGTTTGCCGGCCGCGCCAGCACGCGCGCCAGCAAGAGCCGTGCCCGCTCGCCGCCGGACAATTCGCGCACCGGGGTGCGTGCCTGCTCCGGCTTGAACAGGAAATCCTTCATGTAGGAGACGACGTGGCGCTGCTCGCCATTGATGACGAGGTTCTCGCCGCGCCCGTCGGTGAGATATTGCGCCAGCGTCTCCTGCGGGTCGACCGCCTCGCGCTTTTGGTCGAGCGTGGCGATCTCCAGATTGGTGCCGAGCCGCACCGAACCGGCGTCCGGCTTCATCTCGCCGGTCAGCATCTTCAAGAGCGTCGTCTTGCCGGCGCCGTTCGGCCCGACCAGGCCGACGCGATCGCCGCGCTGGATGCGGGTCGAAAACCCCTTGACCACGGTTAGATCGCCAAAGCTCTTCTCGATGTTCTTCGCCTCGATCACCAGCTTGCCGGACTCGGCGGCGTCGCTCGCCACCATGGTCGCCGACCCTTCGGCACCGCGATGGCCGCGAAAACGCTGGCGCATGGTCTGCAACTCGCCGAGCCGGCGCATGTTTCGCTTGCGCCGCGCCGTCACGCCGTAGCGCAGCCAATGCTCTTCGCGAACGATCTGGCGGCCGAGTTTATGCTGCTCGCGCTCTTCTTCCTCCAGGACCAGGTCGCGCCATTCCTCGAAATGGCCAAAGCCCTTGTCCAGCCTGCGGGTCTGGCCGCGATCGAGCCAGATGGTGGCGCGCGACACACGTTCGAGAAAGCGGCGGTCGTGCGAGATGACGATCAGTGCCGAGGAGGTGCGGATGAGTTCTTCTTCCAGCCATTCGATGACCGAGAGGTCGAGATGATTGGTCGGCTCATCGAGCAGCAGGATGTCTGGCTCCGGCGCCATGACGCGGGCAAGGGCAGCACGCCTCGCCTCGCCGCCCGACAGATCGTTCGGACGTTCCTCACCCGACAGTCCGAGATGCTCCATCAGATAGCTGGCGCGGTAGGGATCGTCGGCAGGGCCAAGCCCGGCCTCGACATAGGCGCGGACAGTGGCAAAGCCCTCCATGTCGGGCATCTGCGGCAAATAGCGGACAGTTGCCGAAGGCTGGCGGAACACCTCGCCGTCCTGCGGCTCGATCAGGCCAGCGGCGATCTTCAGCAGGGTCGACTTGCCCGACCCGTTGCGGCCGACCAGTGCGATCTTGTCGCCGGTCGAAGCCGTCAAGGCGGCGCCGTCGAGCAGCGGCGTGCCGCCGAAGGTCAGTTTTATCCCGTCGAGGTTGAGAAGAGGCGGGGCCATGTCAGCTTTCAGGTAAGGGATAGGGATGAGCGAGCAGCATCGCGCGGCCATGGCCGAGCGCGATTTCGAGGCGGCCCTTGATCTCGTTGGAAATGGTCAGCGACGAACCGAAGGCCACCTTGACGTGGTTCAGCGGCCATTTGGCGCCGGTGACGGTCAGGCCGGCGAGTTCGGAAAAGCCGAGCACCGAAAATAGTGTGCCATCGGCATAGTCGAAGCCGGCCATTCCACGCAGCAGGGGAATGCCTTCCTGGGCGCCGCTGGTCAGGAGCACATCGGTCCCTGCTTCGGCCAGGCGCAAGGCAAGCGCCAGATGCAGGAAAGCGTGGTCGGCGCGCTTGCCGCCGAAAGCACCGGCGAGCACCAGCCGGGTCGCGCCGCGCTCGAGTGCTGCGGCGATGGCAAGTTCGCCATCGGTCTGGTCCTTTTCCGCCGGGAAGGTCCGGCGCGGCACGGAAGCGAGATCGTCCGGCAGGTTCGCCGGCACGGAATCGAAATCACCCACCCACAGCTCCGGCACGAGGCCCAGCAACTGCGCATGGCCTATGCC
>NZ_RZTE01000007.1:157189-199134 GCF_003997415.1 Mesorhizobium sp. M7A.F.Ca.MR.245.00.0.0
GCCTATGCCGGCGTCGGCGGCGATGACGCGGGAGCCTTCGACCTGACGGTCGAGCCGTGGCGTGCGGATGAGATCGCCGCCAAGCAGGATGGTGAATGTGCTCATATCGTGTGGCCCTTACCAGCCCGGCACGGGAAACGGAAGGCGGCAAACTCCCACTTGCGTGGCGGATCGGCCCGGCCTATGTGTCGAAACGCTCTAACGGGGTGCCGGACGCGATCTTCGCGGACCGGCTGAGAGGCAGTCTCGCCAACCCGCTGAACCTGATCCGGTTTGTACCGGCGGAGGGATTAGACGTTTCGGACAGTCCGACGCCTCAATTCCTTTCAATTCGAACGAAGGAGGCGCCGATGCGCACGCTTTTATACGCTCTTGTTTCAGCAACGGTCGTGGCCTTGTCCGGACCGGCCTTGGCCAAGGACAAGCTCACCGTCTACACCTATGAGAGTTTTACCGCCGACTGGGGCCCGGGTCCCGTGGTGAAGAAGGCGTTCGAGGCCGAATGCGGCTGCGATGTCGAGTTCGTCTCGGTCGCCGACGGCGTCGCGCTGCTCAACCGCGTCAGATTGGAAGGCGCATTGACCAAGGCCGATATCGTGCTTGGCCTCGACACCAATCTCACCGCCGATGCCAAGGCGTCAGGCCTGTTCGCGCCGCATGGCACGGTGGCCGACGTCAATGTACCGGGCGGCTGGAGCGACGACACTTTTGTCCCCTTTGATTACGGCTATTTCGCTGTCGTCTACGACACCGAGAAGCTGAAGAACCCGCCGAAAAGCCTGAAAGAGCTGGTCGAAGGCAGTGCCGACGACAAGATCGTCATCCAGGATCCACGTACCTCGACGCCGGGCCTCGGCCTGCTTCTGTGGGTCAAGTCGGTTTATGGCGACAAGGCGCCGGAGGCCTGGGCCAAGCTCAAGCCGAAGGTGCTGACCGTGACGCCGGGCTGGAGCGAGGCCTATGGGCTGTTCACCAAGGGCGAGGCGCCGATGGTGCTGTCCTACACGACGTCGCCGGCCTATCACATGATCGCCGAGAACACCGGGCGCTACCAGGCCGCCTCCTTCGAGGAGGGCGAGTATCTGCAGATCGAGGTGGCGGGTATCACCACGACGGGAGCCAAGAATCCGCTGGCGGCCAAGTTTATGGCCTTCATGACCGGGCCTAAATTCCAGGATGCCATTCCCGAGACCAACTGGATGTTCCCGGCCGGCAAGACCGACAAGCCGCTCAATCCGGCCTTTGATAAACTGGTCAAGCCGACCAAGACCTTGCTGTTCAGCCCGCAAGAGGTCGCTGCCAATCGCAAGGCCTGGGTCGATGAATGGCTTGCGGTGATGAGCAAGTAGGGCGCGAGCCGCGTCGCATGTTTGCGCCAAGCCGCCCCCCTCTGGCCTGCCGGCCATCTCCCCCTCAGGGGGGGATATCGGCAGCTTTATCGCCTCTCTTAGTCCTGCCACTCTTGAGAATAGCGAAGGCGGCTGAGTGCGCAATCTCCCCCCTTGAGGGGGAGATGTCCGGTAGGACAGAGGGGGGTGGGCTCGGCCTTCGCCAGATATTCCCCTCGATCAATACCCGTCGCAGGGTTGGATAGCGCGAGATGCGTACGCGCCATCCAGCCGATCCCCGCGTCAGCGCCGGCATTGTCGCGCTTGCCGCGATCGCGCTGCTGATCGGCGGCGCGTTTGCCGGCCTGCTTTTCGAGGGCGCCCATGATTTCTCGGGCGCCTGGGCAGCCTTCGATCCCTATCTGCTTCGCGTCATTCGCTTCACGCTCTGGCAAGCGGCGCTCTCGACGCTGCTTTCGGCCATCCCGGCGCTGTTCGTGGCGCGGGCTCTGTCGCGACATCCACGTTTCTTCGGCCGCGCCTTCATCCTGCAGATCTTCGCCGTGCCGTTGGCGCTGCCGGCTATTGTCGCAGCGCTCGGCATTCTGGCGCTTTATGGCCGTGCCGGCTATTTCGCCGGCGTGCTTGCCATGATCGGCGGGGGAAGCTGGCCGGGCATCTATGGCCTGTCCGGCATCCTCGTCGCCCATGTCTTCTTCAACCTGCCGCTGGCGACGCGGCTGTTCCTCGAGGCGCTGCAGACCATACCGGCCGACCAATGGCGGTTGGCGAGCCAACTCGGCATGGCGGCGCGGCCGGCGTTCCGGCTGATCGAATGGCCAACGCTGCGCGCCGCACTGCCCGGCGTCGCCGGGCTTGTGTTCATGCTCTGCATCACATCCTTCACCATCGTGCTGACGCTCGGCGGCGGGCCGGCCGCGACGACGCTGGAGGTCGGCATCTATCAGGCGCTGCGCTTCGATTTCGATCCCGCGCGGGCCGTTACACTGACGCTGTTGCAGATTGCCCTGACCTTTATCGTTGTGCTGGCCCTGACGCGCCTGGGCGCCAATGTGGTCGGCGACACCAATTTGCCGGTCGCGCAACGTCGGTATCTCTCAGTCCATCGGAGCGAGACCTGGTTGAACGCGCTACTCATCATCCTGGCGCTGGTGTTCGTCGTTGGGCCGATGGCGGCAACCGTGATGGCCGGGTTGGGTGCGGATCTCGGCCGGTTGGCCGGTGAGGCCACTGTCCGGCAGGCAACGCTGACCAGCGTGGTGCTGGCCTTCCTGTCGGCACTGCTCTCGGTGATGCTGTCGCTGGCGCTGACCATGGCGCGGCGGGCACTGGCGCTGAACCGCCGTGCCGGCGCAAAGACACTGCTCGAACACGCCGCCGATACAGGCGCCGGCTTTGTCCTTGTCGTGCCGCCGATCGTCGTCGGCGCCGGCTGGTTCCTGTTGCTGCGCCATGCCGGCGATGTCTTTGCCATCGCCCCGGTCATGGTCGTCACCGTCAACGCGGTGATGGCGATGCCGTTCGCCCTGCGCGCCGTGCGTCCCGCCTATGATGCGGCGAGCGAGCGTCACGAACGGCTCTGCGCACAGCTCGGCATTGCGGGCTGGAACCGGCTGATGCTGGTCGACTGGCCGTCGCTGCGGCGCCCGCTCGCCACCGCCTTCGCTTTCGCCATGGCGCTGTCGCTGGGCGATCTCGGTGTCATTGCCCTGTTCGGCAGTGATTCCGTGCAGACATTGCCCTACCTTCTTCTGGCACGGATGGGCAGCTACCGCACCGAGGATGCCGCCGGCCTGGCACTGCTGCTCGGCCTCGTCTGTCTCGCGTTGATCGTGGCGGCGCACTGGCTGGGAAGGGAGAAGGTCCGCGATGCGTGAGAGGGCGGCCAGCAGGCTCGAGAAGGGCGCGCCGGTGCGGCTGGACAAGGTGTCGTTCAGTTATGGTGAGGTGCCACTTGTCTTCGACGTCGAGTTCGCCACGGCGAAGATCACCGCCATCATGGGTCCGAGCGGTTCGGGCAAGTCGACGCTGCTCAATCTGGTCGCCGGCTTCGAGACCCCACAATCGGGCCGCGTGCTGATCGGCGGGGCCGATGTCAGCGCCGAGCCGGCCTCGGCGCGGCCGGTGTCGATGGTGTTCCAGGAGAACAATCTCTTCGCGCATCTTTCCGTCGAGCAGAATGTCGGGCTCGGCCGCTCGCCCTCCCTGGGGCTGACCGAGGCGGACCGCGCCGCGGTCGCCGAGGCGCTTGCGCGCACCGGTCTCGCGGGCAAGGAGAAACGCCTGCCGCGCGAGCTCTCCGGGGGCGAACGCCAGCGCGTCGCACTGGCCCGCGTGCTGGTGCGCGACCGACCGGTGTTGCTGCTCGACGAGCCCTTCGCTTCGCTCGGACCCGCTTTGCGCGACGAGATGCTGGATCTGGTTGCTGCCGTTCATGCCGAACGCGCCATGACGGTGCTATTTGTCACCCACCAGCCCGAGGATGCACGCCGCATCGGCGAGCACATGGTGTTTGTCGACAATGGGTTGGTGGCCGCAACCGGCAAGGCTGATGATTTCTTTACCGGGGCTGGTCCGGAGGCGTTCCGGCGCTATATCGGCGCGGGTGCTGGATATTCCACATCACGCGATGTTGCCCGGAAGCGGACATAATTTACGGTCAAACCGGCTCCAGGCGATGTGGCGTTTGCTTGCCATGACCGGGGGAGTGTGGCTAGGTCGCCCTACCGGTCCGGCACAGGCCGTGATTTGCCTGCAGTATTTGCCGCCCGCCCTAAGGGACGGGCAACGGATGCTGCAGCAGTTTTAGATAGCGCATGACACGTTCCGAAGATCGCCCCCGATTTTCGTGGTCATGCGCCGGGACCCGAAAGGAAGCCGTTCTGGCGATCGGCGCTAACACATTGGGAATGAAACCGCTGGCGCGTTTTCTCGCGCTGGCCGGTTTTGCCGTGGCGTTGGCAAGCTGCCAGATGTTCACGCCGCCGGAAGTTCAGGAATCCGGCTTCCAGCCTTCCGACAAGCCGATCACAGTGGACAATGTCGGCGCCAACAACAAGCTCGCCGAATTGGCCAAGGCGCAGCACCCGCGCATCCTGGCGACTTACGGCGGTGAATATTCCGACCCCAAGCTCGAGCGAATGGTCGCCAAGGTGGTCGGTAGTTTGACGGTGGTGTCCGCCAACCCGACACAGACCTATCGCATCACCATTCTAAATTCGCCCAACGTCAACGCATTCGCGCTGCCGGGCGGTTATCTCTACATCACCCGCGGCCTCCTGGCGCTGGCCAATGATTCGGCCGAGCTTGCCGCTGTCATCGCGCATGAGATGGGCCACGTCACCGCCAATCACGGCCTGCAGCGCCAACAGCTCGAGGCAGAGGAAGGCCTGGCGACCAAGGTGGTTTCCGATGTGCTCGGCGACAGCCCGACCGCCAAGGCGGCGTTGATCCGCGGCAAGCTGAGGCTGGCGCAATTTTCGCGCAACCAGGAGCTGGAAGCCGACGCCATCGGCATCAAGTCGATCGGCGAGGCCGGCTACGATCCTTTCGCCGCAGGCCGCTTCCTTCAATCGATGTCGGCCTATACCGATTTCCGCTCGATCAGCGGCGCCACCGACGCCAGCCTGGACTTCCTGGCCACGCACCCCAACACGCCGCAGCGCATCGATCTGGCGCAGCGCCATGCCCGCCAGTTCGGCGCGCCGGGCGTCGGCACGCGCGACCGCGATTCCTTCCTCGCCGGCATAGACGGCCTGCTGTATGGCGACACGCCCGAGGAAGGCTATGTGCGCGGCGAAACCTTCCTGCACCCGGGCCTTGGCGTGTCGTTCACGGTGCCGGACGGCTTCATCATCGACAATTCGGCGGCAGCGGTGACGGCCACCGGCCCCGGCGACATAGCGATCCGTTTCGATGGCGTTTCCATCGACAAGAACCGGGCGCTGACGGACTATATCCGCAGCGGCTGGGTGGCTGGTCTCGTCGACAGCAGCGTCAAGCAGGAAACCATCAACGGCAATGAGGCGGCGACCGCGCATGCCGGCGCCGAAGGCTGGCAATTCGACATAGCGGTGATCCGCGCCGGCGGCCAGGTCTACCGGCTGCTGACCGCGGCCCCTTCCGCCAGCACGTCTCTGGACACGATCGCCCGTTCGGTAAGCGGCTCGTTCCGGATACTGAGTGCTGCCGAAAAGGCGGCGCTGAAGCCGCTGCACATCCGCGTCGTCACCGTCCAGCCTGGGCAGACGATGGGTTCACTTTCGGCGCAGATGGTCGGCGTCGACCGCAAGCTCGACCTGTTCCGCGTCCTCAACGCGCTGTCGCCCGGTGCCGCCGTTTCGGCCGGCGACAAGGTCAAGATCGTCACCGACAAGTAGGCGCCGCTGGACGCCTGCCGCCGTTCAGGCGGCAGTCGCCATGAACTCCGGATTCTGCTTCACCAATGCGACCTTGAGCTTTTCCATGGCGCGGGCCTCGATCTGGCGGACGCGTTCCTTGGAGATGCCGAGGGTTTCGCCGAGCGCTTCGAGTGTCGCGCCCTCGTCGTTCAGCCGCCGTTCCTCGATGATCCTAAGCTCCCGTGCGTTGAGCGCGCGAAGCGCCTCCCTCAGCCAGAGCGAGCGGCGCGCGACATCGATCTTGTCGCCGACGATCTCGTCGGGCAGCGGATCGTCCGAAATCAGGAAATCCATGCGCTCGGTCGAACCCGCATCGTCGGCAATAGGCATGTTGAGCGAGGAGTCGGGCGCCGAGAGCCGCGAATCCATCATCGCCACATCGGCTTCGGAGACGCCAAGCGCCTCCGACACTTCGCGATAGAGCGTGGCGTTGGAGAGCGGCTCCGTGCCATTCGCCAACCGCGCGCGCAGGCGTCGCAGGTTGAAGAACAGCGCCTTCTGGGCCGAGCTGGTGCCGCCACGCACGATAGACCAGTTGCGCAGGATATAGTCCTGCATCGAGGCGCGGATCCACCATGTCGCATAGGTCGAGAACCGCACCTCGCGCTCCGGCTCGAAGCGGGCGGCGGCCTCGAGCAATCCGACATGACCCTCCTGGACCAGATCGCCGAGCGGCAGGCCGTAATGGCGGAACTTGGAGGCCATGGAAATGACCAGCCGCATATGGGCGACGGTGATTGAGTGCAGCGCGTTCTGGTCGTTGTCCTCTTTCCAGAGCAATGCAAGCCGATGCTCTTCGTCACGCTCGAGGTAGGGAGCCTTCATTGCCGCGCGGACCATGATCCGTCCTGCCGTGTCTTCCATCATGAGGCGCTCCCTGGGTGGTGCGAATGACTTTGCAAAGTTGGCTGCCGCCCGGGTTGAAATGCCGGCGTCGTGCCCTAGAACAGCCAGAACTGCCATGCGCGGGAAAGGTTCCGCGACCGCAGCGGCGCGATTGTGTTGCCTGAAGGATTCTCAGGAGGTCCGAGATGGCTGCGATCACGAGTGAAAAAGCGCCGTTTAGAGAATATGGTTTCATAAACCCGCCGTTTTTGAAATCCTGTTCCTTATTTTTTCGGCTTGCATCTGTCAGTTTCCAGCGCTCACAAATATGCCGGCCAGCCGG
This sequence comes from Mesorhizobium sp. M7A.F.Ca.MR.245.00.0.0, assembly GCF_003997415.1. NCBI lineage: Bacteria > Pseudomonadati > Pseudomonadota > Alphaproteobacteria > Hyphomicrobiales > Phyllobacteriaceae > Mesorhizobium > Mesorhizobium sp. M7A.F.Ca.MR.245.00.0.0. The sequence continues at coordinate 164,107 of NZ_RZTE01000007.1, forward strand.
CCAAGGACGGGATCACAAAAAAATGAAATGGCTCAAGTCGCTCATTATCGCCGGAACGCTGCAGGCCCTGGCTGTCGCTTCAGGTCATGCCGGCCCCAATCTCGACCAGATCAAGCACGCCGGTGTCATCAAGATCGGCACGGAAGGCACCTATGCGCCGTTCACCTACCATGACACGTCCGGTGCACTGGTCGGCTTCGACGTCGAAATTGCCAAGGCGATTGCCGAGAAGCTTGGTGTCCAGGCCGAGTTCCTCGAAGGCAAGTGGGATGGACTGATCGCCGGCCTCGACGCCAATCGCTACGACGCCGTCATCAATCAGGTGGGCATCACCGATGCCCGCAAAGCCAAGTACGACTTCTCCGATCCCTACATCGCCTCCAAGGCGGTGCTGATCGTGCGCGGCGACAACACCGACATCAAGAGCTTCGCCGATCTCAAGGGCAAGAAGTCGGCGCAGTCGTTGACCTCGAATTTCGGCAAGCTGGCCGAAACGAACGGCGCCGAGCTGGTCGGCACCGATGGCTTCGACCAGTCGATCCAGCTGCTTCTGACCGGCCGCGCCGACGCCACGATCAATGACAGCCTGTCGTTCCTCGACTTCAAGAAGCACAAGCCCGACGCCAATGTGAAGATTGCCGCGCAAGAGGAAAACGCCGACTACTCCGGCGTCATCGTGCGCAAGGGCGATCCGGAGCTGGTCGCCGCGATCAACAAGGCGCTGGCCGACATCAAGGCCGACGGCACCTATAAGAAGATCGCCGACACCTATTTCGGCCAGGATGTTTCGAAGTAATCTACGAGGCGAGCCGCTCCGCGGCCATGAGACACATAGAGCGGCGAGCCGTCTTTGACGGCCCGCCGCTTTTGTCGTGATATGGCAGACGCATTCTCGCCTTGACCAAGCTGCTTCGACCAATCTGGAGGGTCATACGTGCCGCACTGGCTGCAACTGATGCTGGAGTCGCTGCCTTCGCTGCTGTGGGCGGCGCTGATCTTCACCGTGCCGCTGACGCTGTTGTCCTTCGCCTTGGGGCTGGCCGTTGGGTTGGGTGCGGCACTTGCCCGGCTGTTCGGCCCCAAGCCGCTGGTCGCGCTTGTGCGCTTCTATGTCTGGATCTTCCGGGGTACGCCACTTTTGGTGCAGCTGTTCCTCATCTTCTACGGCCTGCCGTCGGTCGGCATCCTGCTCGACGCCTTCACGGCAGCGTTGATCGGATTCACGCTCAACATCGGCGCCTACACGTCGGAAATCATCCGCGCGGCAATAGGCTCGGTGCCGAAAGGCCAGTGGGAAGCCGCCTATTCGATCGGCATGACCTGGGGCCAGGCGATGCGGCGCACCATTCTGCCGCAAGCCGGCCGGGTCGCGGTGCCGCCGCTCTCCAACACCTTCATCTCGCTGGTCAAGGACACGTCGCTGGCCGCCGCCATCACCGTGCCGGAGATGTTCCAGGCGGCGCAGCGCATCGTCGCCACCACCTATGAGCCGCTGATCCTCTATGTCGAGGCGGCGATCCTCTATCTGGCGCTGAGTTCGGTGCTGTCGGCCTTGCAGACGCGGCTGGAGACCCGGCTCAACCGCTATGGCGGCTTCCTGGAGGCGCGCTCATGATCGGCCTCAGCAACATCGAAAAGCGCTTCGGCGACAATCTCGTGTTGAAGGGCGTGACGGTCACCATTGCCGAAGGCAGCGTCACGGCGCTGGTCGGTCCGTCGGGCGGGGGAAAGAGCACCCTGCTGCGCTGTATTAACCTCCTGGAGATCCCGACCTCGGGCACGGTGCGCATTGGCGACGAGACGCTCGAATTCCACCCCGGCGGCAGGGTTCCGGCCAGGGATATCCAGCGCCTGCGGCTGCAGACCGGCATGGTGTTCCAGAACTTCCAGCTGTTTCCGCATCGCACTGCGATCGAGAATGTCATGGAAGGCCTGGTGACGGTGCTGAAGTGGCCGTCTGACAGGGCACGCGAGCGGGCACTGGCTCTGCTGGAGAAGGTCGGGATGGTGCACAAGGCCGACGCTTGGCCAGCGACGCTGTCGGGCGGCCAGCAGCAGCGCGTGGCGATCGCCCGCGCTTTGGCGCCGTCGCCGAAAGTGCTGCTCTGCGACGAGCCGACCTCGGCGCTCGACCCCGAACTGGCGCAAGAGGTGGTCGAGGTGCTTGGCAAGCTCGCCAGCGAAGGCACGACCATGGTGATGGCAACGCATGATCTGCGCCTCGCCTCCAAGATCGCCCAGGAAGTGGTGTTCCTCGATGCCGGCGTCGTCGTCGAGAAGGGGCCGGCCGCGGTGCTGTTCAACAATCCGCAGCAGCAACGGACGAAGCGGTTCATTGCAACGCTGAAGCAGGAGGCTGAGAAGGAAGGCGGCGGCGAGGTGTAACTGCCGTCACGTCCTAGAAAGCGAAAAAACCCGGCGCGAGGCCGGGTTTTTCATGAATTCGAAGGCGAAAAAGATCAGGCAGCTTCTTCCTGCTCGGCCTCTTCATTGTCGGCCTTCGCGCCACGCTTCGGGCCCTTGTTGAGGTTGACCTCGATCAAGCGCACGGCTTCGGTTTCCGACATGCGGTTGACGGCCGCGATCTCGCGAGCCATGCGGTCGAGCGCCGCCTCATAGAGCTGGCGCTCGGAATAGGACTGCTCCGGCTGGTTGTCGGCGCGGTAGAGGTCGCGCACGACTTCCGAGATCGAGATCAGGTCGCCCGAATTGATCTTCGCATCATATTCCTGGGCGCGGCGCGACCACATGGTGCGCTTGACGCGGGCGCGGCCCTGCACGACCTTCAGCGCGCGCTCGACATAATCCTCTTCCGACAGCTTGCGCATGCCGATGGAGGTCGCCTTGGCGACCGGCACCTTCAGGCGCATCTTGTCCTTCGAAAAGTCGATGACGAACAGTTCCAGCTTGTGTCCAGCAACTTCCTGCTCGTCGATCGAGACGATCTGGCCGACGCCGTGCGCCGGGTAGACGATGTACTCGCCGGTCTTGAAACCGTGACGCGCAGCGGTGGACTTCTTCTGCGGGGTGATCGTTGCCATTACGCCCTGAACTCCTTGTTGTGGCACCGGCGTCCTGCCGGTCCGAACTCGCGCGATCGGGGAAGCCGATCGTTAGCCGCACAACAGATGAACCCATCGGAAAAGCCGGACCGGCAAACCGCAACATCGCGACCGCCTGGCCCAGATCGCTCTGGTCCGAATGGGATTTTCACCTTTCAGTGATTTGGGGCGTCTGCGCCATAAATCGACGTTGTGTCACCGGCATGTTTCGCTGATGTAACACAAAAAGTCGGAAGAATCAAGGTTTTGCTGCACACGCGAAGGCCACAGGTCAGCGCCGGCTGTCAAGCCGGTTAATGTGACGTGCGTCTTACCCAGCGTAATACCGGCCTTTGCGGCCGTGTTGTCAATCGCCTTCGCCGGGCTCGGCCGAGAAGTATTTCTCAAACTTGCCGGCCTCGCCGTCGAAGGATTTGGCGTCTGCCGGCGGTTCCTTCTTGGCGGTGATGTTGGGCCATTTCTCGGCGTATTCGGTGTTGACCTGCAGCCATTTGTCGAGGCCGGGTTCGGTGTCCGGCTTGATTGCGTCGGCCGGGCATTCCGGCTCGCAAACGCCGCAGTCGATGCACTCGTCGGGGTGGATGACGAGCATGTTCTCGCCTTCGTAGAAACAGTCGACCGGACAGACTTCGATGCAGTCCATGTATTTGCATTTGATGCAATTGTCGGTCACGACATAGGTCATCGGTCGGCTCCGGGACGTCCCATTTTGTTGGGCTTTTTCCGTCAGGTAACGCCTTTGTCGACCGCTTGCAAGGGTAGCCATTGCGGACGGTGCCGGTGTTTCCGGAATGGAATTCCAGACTGCAGGCCCGGCGGAAGTCAGTCATGTCCCGCAGAGCGTCTGTTTGCCGGGCTCAGTTCTCGCCTCAGGCGTGCCGTTGTCCCAGAACCACTGCGTGTTTTTGGACGCCAGGCATCAATCTTCGCCGAGCAATCGGTCGGTCTGGCGACGTTCCTTCTTGGTCGGGCGGCCGCTGCCGGCCTCGCGCAGCCCCGGAATTGCATCGGGAGGGGCTTCGCCCTTCGGTGCGGGCGGTGGCGACATATCCTCGTAGAGCGTCCGGGCCTCCTCGGCCGGGCCGCGCCGTGCACCGGCACCAAGCACCTTCCAGATGAAGATGCGACGCTCAAGCGTGATGGTCAGGACGTCGCCTGGCTTGACTTGGTCGGAGGCCTGCGCTGCTTTGTCGCGATTGATGCGGACGCGGCCGGCGACGACCAGCTTTGCCGCCAGCGAGCGCGATTTCACGGCGCGTGAGAAGAACAGCCATTTGTCGATGCGCTGGCGGCCTTCGGCAACCATCGAAGCGAGCCGGGTTCTACTTCTTCAGCTGGTCGCGGAGAGCGGCGAGCTTGGCGAAGGGCGAATCCGGATCGAAACGCACCGGGCGCTCCTCGCGCGGCTTCGGCTGGAAGGCCGGCTTGCCGCCTTGCGGGCCACCTTTGCCATCCGGCCTGCCACCCTTCCAGTCGGGACGGCCTTCGCGGCGGTCGGGACGTTCGCCCTGCGGCCTGCCATCACGTCGCTGTTCGCCTTCGGCCTGCGGCTTGGGCTTGAATTTCGAGCGGTCGAAGCGCGGCTTGCCGGCTCCATCGCGCCGTCCTTCATGGGCCGGGCGTTCTCCGGGTGCAGCAGCGGCCGGTGCGCCGGCGGCATCCGCAGGCGCATCGCTTCGGCCGCGCGCTTGTCCGTTGCGCGGGCGATTGTTCCTGCGGTTGTCATCGCGGTTGCGCGGGCGCTGTTCGAAGCGGCCCTGACGCCACAACAGGATGGGTTTTGGTGCTTCGGCTTCCGGCGCGGGTTCGCCGACAGCTGCTTCAGTCACCGCCACAGGTTCGTCCGGCGCGGCGTCCGTTGCGGGCGCGGCATTTGCCGCCAGGTCGGGCGTTGCGGCTTCTTCTGCCGCTGCAACTTCGATCTCGGCAGTCTCAGTCTCTGCCTGCGGCTCAACCGGCGCCGGTTCGGCGACGTCGGGCGCAGCCTCGGCAACAGGCGCTTCGTCTTGCACGGTTTCGACCGGAGCGTCCGCCTGTTCTTCCACGGCAGGCGCAGCAGGTTCCGCTGCGGCGTCGGAGGTGATTTCGGCGGGAATTTCGACCGTGGTTTCCGAAACGGCCACTGCGTCCGATGCCGGCTCCGACCCTTCGACGGCTGCCTCTGCTGCGGCATCCGTTGCCGCGGCTTCCGCCGCTTTGGCCTGCTCGGCTCGTGCAGCTTCTTCCGTCGCTAGTTTCGCCACCGCCGCTTCGCGGGCGGCGTTGTCCTGCGCTTCGAGCCGCGCCTTGACCTCGACGGCCGGCTTGGGCTCGGCACGGTAGCCGAGACCTTTGAGAATTTCTTCCATGTCGTCGGCGGTGGCGCCGAGGATCGACATCATCGGCGGCGTCACCATGAAGGACTGGCCGTCATAGGCGCCGTCCGGGCGCTGGCCGAGGCCGGGCTTCCAGTTGGTCGCCGGACGGATCAGATCCGCCAGCCGTTCCAGTATGTCGATGCGCACGGCGCGACGGCCGAGATTGCGGTAGCCGGCAAGCTTGTAGAACGTCTTGTCGAAAGCAGGGTCGATCACCACCGAGGTGCGACCCGAGGCGAGCGCATGGACCACGTCGCCAAAACCCGGCTTGTCCTTGCCGTCGTTCTTCAGCGCCCACAACAGCGTCACCAGTCCGGCAGGCGCCGGCTTGATCAGCGCCGGCACGAAGACATGGTAGGCGCCGAAGCGCACGCCAAGCCGGCGAAGGGCGGCGCGGCCTTCCTGGTCGAGCGACTTCATCTCCTCGGCGATGTCGCGGCGGTTGATGAGGCCGAAATTCTCGACCAGCTGGAAGGCGATGCCGCGGCCGATGCCGGAAATCTGGTCGGCGTTTTTCAAGTCGACCAGCGGCTTCAGCAGCGACTCGATCTGGAAATTGACGAAACGCTCGGCACGCGCGGCAACCTTGTCGCGCGCCGGGCCGGTCAGTTGTTCGTCGGCCAGCAGCACCAACCGCGGCTTCAGCGCGTCTTCGCCTGATACAAGCGTGCCGATCGGCGCGCCGATCCAGCGCAGCGTGCCGTCCGAGCCGAGCGCGATGTCGCCATTGGCCGAGGCGCCGAAGCGTTCGGCGCGCGATTCGAACTCGGCGGCCAGCGCCTTCTGGGCAGCGGTGCGCACCGCCTTGGCGTCTTCGCCGCCGGCGGTCTGGTCGGCGGTGAAGCGGAACCCTTGCAACTCGCCGACATGGTGGCCTTCGACAAGGACGGTTCCGGTAGGGCTAATTTCGGCTTCAGGCATGGTATTTTCTCTAAGGCGCCGCATGAGGACGGAAGTCCTGCGGTCTACGAAGCGTTTCGTCAACCGCTCATGCAGCGCATCCGACAATCTGTCTTCGATTTCGCGCGTCTTTTCCTGCCAGTGTGCCTGATCGGCCAGCCAGCCGGGCCGGTTCGACACGAATGTCCAGGTGCGGATCTGGGCTATGCGATGCGACAGCGTGTCAATGTCGCCCTCGGTGGTGTCGGCGCGGCGCACCTGCTCGGCCATGTAATTCTCGTCGACATGGCCGTGGCGTGCGAGGTCCGTGTAGATCGAGGCAATGAGGTCGGCATGCTGCGCCGGCGCGATCCTGCGGTAGTCGGGCAGCGCGCAGGCTTCCCACAGCAGCGCCACGCGCTTGGCATTGGTGGTGAGCGCGCGAATGTCCTCGTCGCGCGATAGATGCTCGAGCGCCTGTGCATCGACGGCAGGCAATGCCCGCGTAAGTCCCTCGACCGGAGCGTTGGTCTCGATCGAGCGCTTCAGCGCGTCGAGGCTGGCAAAGTCGAAATGCGCGGTGCGCCACTGCAGCACCTTCACCGGATCGAAATCGTGGCCTTCGATCTTCTTGATCAGCTCTTCGTCGAGCGGGTCGACCTGGCCGGTGACACCGAAGGTGCCGTCGCGCAGATGCCGGCCGGCGCGGCCGGCGATCTGGCCGAGCTCGGCCGCGGTCAGGTTGCGGTACTGGAAGCCATCGAACTTGCGGTTCTGGGCGAAGGCGACGTGGTCGAGATCGAGATTTAGACCCATGCCGATGGCGTCGGTGGCGATGAGGTAGTCGACATCGCCGGACTGGAACAGCGCCACCTGAGCGTTGCGGGTGCGCGGCGAGAGCGCGCCGAGCACGACGGCGGCACCGCCCTGCTGGCGGCGGATCAGCTCGGCAATGGCGTAGACCTCGTCGGCGGAGAAGGCGACGATTGCCGTGCGCCGCGGCAGGCGGGTCAGCTTCTTGGAGCCGGCATAGGCAAGATGCGACAGCCTCGGCCGCGTCACCACCGAGACACCCCTCAGCAGGCGCTGCAGGATACCGTGCATGGTGGCGGCACCCAGTAGCAGCGTCTCCTGGCGGCCGCGCAGGTGCAGGATGCGATCGGTGAAGATGTGGCCGCGCTCGAGGTCACCGGCGAGCTGCACCTCGTCGATGGCGACAAAGGCGGCGTCGGTCTCGCGCGGCATGGCCTCGACGGTGCAGACCGAATATCTGGCGCCCGGCGGCTGGATCTTTTCCTCGCCGGTGATCAGCGCAACCTTGTGGGCGCCGACCTTTTCGCAGACGCGGGCGTAGACCTCGCGCGCCAGAAGTCTGAGCGGCAGGCCGATGATCCCACTCTCATGCGCCACCATGCGCTCGATGGCGAGATGGGTCTTGCCGGTGTTGGTCGGCCCGAGCACGGCGGTCACGTCGCGGCCCGACAGGATCAGCGGCTCTGTGTGTTTGGGCTGGATGTTCATCAACCTAGAATAAGGCTTCCGGGACCTGGAAATAAGGCTTCTGGCCTCTGGTTGTCGGGAGCGTGCCTCAAATGGCGCGTATGACAGGCGACACATAGGGATTTCGGGCGCGAAGCGAAAGCGGAATGTTCCGCCGGCGGCGAGAAGGTGGTTTTGTCAAGCTTCCAATCGGCTGCGGATTAACGGATAGAACGAGTCTGGAACGAATCGGCGACGAATCAGTGACTCCTGCAGATTCAGCTTTTGTTCACGGCTACATGTGGATTTCGCGGCCGCGAGTCGCACCACATGCTGAATCGCTGAACTGGCCCGTTTCATGCTAAGAGGGTGTTGCCGTTAACCTTTGCCTGGAAACAATCACGGTGCCTAGGCGCGCCTCGACCAACATGATGAAATCGTTGATCTTTCTTAACCTGCGTTAAGCAGTTGGGCAGGCGATTCCGGCTGTCGTCGTTAACGTTCGGCTCATAGCCGGAACGAATCGGCGACGAATCAGCGATGGCGTGATTTTCCCGATTTGTTCACCCCAATATCTTGTGTTGTGAACAGCTTATCCACCGAGAATCCACAGGTTACGAAGCAGCTTTCGCACAGGGCGGCGGGTGGCTGTTAACCTCCGCGTGCCGCTTCGGCACAGATTGGTTGCATGCTTTGGCTAGGTGCAGCCGCCGCATGTTGACCGGTCCGGCCGGACCGCTGGTTCAGGCCGTGTCCTCTCCAGTGGCATAGCGTTGCAGCGCAGGGCCGACGTTCCGGATGATCTCGTCGTGTGACAGAGCGACGACGGGCGGTAGCCGCAGCACATATCGGCACATCGCCAAACCCAGCAACTGGCTCGAAATGAGCCCGGCCCTTCGACCGGCGTCGGCGAGATCGCCGACCGCCGCAACCACCGGCCTCACCTGGTTGGCGAATATCTCGCGCATTTTTTCAGCGGCGAATTCGTTCGACGCCGCGGAACGCAGCAGAATTGCCATGCCGGGTCCGCTGGCCGGGCCTTCCCAGACTTCGAGAAACCGCCTGATCAAAGTTTCGCCGACGGTGGCCGGGTCGATCACCCGAAGTGCCGGCAGTTGCAGGTCGACGAGTGCCGCCCGGGCGAACAATTCGTCCTTGCTGCGGAAGTAGCGGATCACCATGGCCGGATCGATCGAGGCGCGGGTCCCGACATCGCGGATCGACGCGCCGTCATAGCCGTGCTCGGCAAACAGATCTCTGGCGGCATCCAGGATTTGCCCTCGGGTGCGATCCGACTTGCTCGGCTTTTTCGAATGATTCGTGCTCATGAAAATCAAATATCAACGAGCGTTGACAAACTCAAGCATCCAAGATAAAAGTCACCAATCGTTGACAAACGGAGAGAGAAAATGCTGCCTGATACCACGGAAGTCCTGGTCATAGGCGCCGGCCCGACCGGCCTGGCGCTGTCCATTGCCCTGCATCAGGCAGGCGTCGATCACGTCGTGGTCGACCGCCTCGCCGAAGGCCTCAACACCTCACGTGCCGGAGTGATCCACGCGCAGACGCTGGAGACACTCGAGCCGCTTGGCGTCACGGGGCGGCTGGTCGAACTCGGCCTGAAGCTTGACAACTTCGCCATACGTGATCGCGACCGGGTCCTAATCAACCTCGATTTCTCGAGCCTGCCCTCGGCGTATCCCTACGTGCTGATGATTCCGCAGAACCTAACCGAGAAGGTCCTCACTGAGCGCATCGCCGGGTTGGGCGGTGTCGTCCATCGCGGCGTCGAGGCGAAGGAGGTATTGCAGGGGGTCGATGGCGCACACGTCACGGTCGTCCAGAATGGTCGCGAAAAGACGATCTCGGCGCGTTACGTCGTCGGTGCGGACGGCATGCACAGCGTGGTACGCGAGGCCGCCGGCATAGGCTTCGATGGCGAGGCCTATGCAGGGTCTTTTGTACTCGCCGACGTGCGCCTTGACTGGCCGCTCGGGCCAACGGAGGTGTCGCTGCTGTTCTCCCCGGCCGGACTGGTCGTCGTCGCGCCACTGCCGGACGGATCATATCGCATCGTAGCGACCATGGATGAGGCGCCTGAGCGGCCTGGCACTGCCGACATTCAGGCGCTGCTCGACAGTCGCGGCCCGTCGGCCAGCCCGGCGCAGGTGCTCGACCTGACCTGGAGTACACGGTTCCGCGTGCATCACCGCCTTGCCAAGTCCTACCGCCAGGGGCACCTGTTCGTCATGGGCGACGCCGCCCATGTGCACAGCCCGGCCGGCGGCCAAGGCATGAACACCGGCCTGATCGATGCCGTGGTGCTGGGAGAACTGCTCGGCGACGTGATCAACGGTGTCCGCCCGGAAAGCGAACTCGACCTCTACGAGACGCTTCGGCGTCCCGCGGCACAAGAGGTGATCGAACTGGCGGGCAGGCTGACAGGCATGGCGCTTGTCCGCACACCGCTGCGGCGCGTCTTGCGCAATTTCGTGCTCGGCGTCGTCAACATGATGCCGTTCGTCAAGCGCAGGATCTCGATGAAATTGTCAGGTCTCAGCCGGGCCGAGATGGCGAAGCTGCCGGCGTCGTCGCGGCCGGGCGTGCGCAAGCAGGCGGTGAGACGCGAGTTCAAGCTGGTCGCCTGAGCTCGAGGCGCCGGACAACTTCCGGCGCTGTATCGGAGCAGTTGCGTCTAAAGATGAACGTGCCGGCGACACCGCCGGCACGTGCACATTCAAGCCACGTGGTTGTCGTCAGGCGAAGTATTGGCCACCGTTGGCCGTGATGGTCGAGCCGGTGATGAAGCCTGCATCTTCGGATGCGAGGAAGACGACGCAGCGCGCGATTTCTTCCGGTTCGCCGAGGCGGCCGACGGGGATTTGCGGGATGATGCGGTCGTTGAGCACCCTCTCGTCGATCGCCTTGACCATCTCGGTGGCGATGTAGCCAGGGCAGATGACGTTGACGGTGATGCCCGCGCGAGCTCCCTCTTGAGCGAGGGCTTTGCTGAAACCGATGTCGCCAGCCTTCGCGGCGGAATAGTTGACCTGGCCGGCCTGGCCTTTCTGGCCGTTGATCGACGAGATGGTGATGACGCGGCCGAACTTGCGGTCGCGCATGCCGCTCCACAGCGGATGCGTCATGTTGAAGACGCCGGAAAGGTTGGTGTCGATGACCTCTTTCCACTGCTCGCGCGTGATCTTGTGGAACATGGCGTCGCGGGTGATGCCGGCATTGTTGACCAGCACCGAGACCGGGCCGAGATCGGCCTCGACCTGCTTGATGCCGGCGGCGCAGGAATCATAGTCGGCGACCGACCATTTGTAGACCGGAATGCCGGTCTCGGCCTTGAATTTCGCCGCTGCGGCGTCATTGCCGGCGTAGTTCGCGGCAACCGAATAGCCGACGGTCTTCAATGCGATCGAGATCGCCGCGCCGATGCCGCGCGATCCGCCTGTGACGATTGCTACCTTGGTCATGCGTGTTCCCTCCCTTTGGTCGGGAGAGCGAATAGGGAGTAGCGAATAGCGAGTAGGAATCTACGTCCCGTCGCGCTGACGCAATTCTTCCCTATTGACTACTCCCTATTTGCTACTCACTTCTTTTTCAGAGTGCTTCGATGCACATGGCGACGCCCATGCCGCCGCCGATGCACAGGGTAGCGAGGCCTTTCTTGGCGCCGCGCCGGCGCATCTCGAAGACCAGTGTGTTGAAGACACGGGCGCCGGAAGCACCGATCGGGTGGCCGATGGCGATGGCGCCGCCATTGACGTTGACGATCGAGGGATCCCAGCCCATGTCCTTGTTGACGGCGCAGGCCTGCGCGGCAAAGGCCTCGTTGGCCTCGACTAGGTCGAGATCGCCGACCGACCAGCCGGCCTTTTCCAAGGCCTTGCGCGATGCTGGGATCGGGCCGGTGCCCATGATCTGCGGATCGACGCCGGCGGTTGCCCAGGACACGATGCGTGCCAGCGGGGTGATGCCGCGCCTCACCGCTTCCGCCTCGCTCATCAGCAGCGCGCCGGCGGCACCGTCATTGATGCCGGAGGCGTTGGCGGCGGTCACCGTGCCGTCCTTGTCGAAAGCCGGTTTCAGCTTGGTCATGGCGTCGAGCGTGGCGCCGTGGCGGATGTATTCGTCCTGGTCGACAATGGTGTCGCCCTTCTTGCCCTTGAGTGTGACGGCGACGATCTCGTCCTTGAACTTGCCGGCCTTCTGCGCGGCCTCGGCCTTGTTTTGCGAGGCGAGCGCGAACTGGTCCTGGTCTTCGCGGGTGATCTGGAACTGACGCGCGACGTTTTCGGCGGTGTTGCCCATGTGATAGCCGTTGAAGGCGTCCCACAGCCCGTCCTTGATCATGGTGTCGATCAGCTTGAAGTCGCCCATCTTGACGCCGGCGCGCAGGTGCTGGGCATGCGTCGAAAGCGACATCGATTCCTGGCCGCCGGCGATGATCACCTTGGCGTCGCCGATGGCGATCTGCTGCATGCCGAGCGCAATGGCACGCAGGCCCGAGCCGCAAACCTGATTGAGGCCCCAGGCTGTGGTTTCCTTGGGCAGGCCGGCATTGATCGATGCCTGGCGGGCCGGGTTCTGGCCTTGCGCGGCGGTCAGCACCTGGCCGAGGATGACCTCATCGACCTCGCCTGGTTCGACACCGGCACGCGACAGCAATTCCCTGATGACGACGGCGCCGAGTTCATGCGCCGAGGTGGCGGCGAAGGCGCCGTTGAAGGAGCCGACCGGCGTGCGCGCCGCACTGGCAATGACGATGGAAGCGGACATTTTCTTCTCCAGACTTCAAGGGTGTCGTTCAGTCGTTAGGGACTTTTCTTGCCCTTTCCCAACCCCAAGTCAAACCGGAAATGGGCATGGCGCCCATGCGCTGCAAGCAGGCCGTGCCTTGCCGTGGCGACCATTCGTCCATTGCTGCGCAGCATATTTTGCCTGCTATGCAGCATTTAGTGATCCCGCACTGCACAAACTGCTTGGAATTGTGAAGCTTTTGCGCATATCCTCAAAAAAAAGGCACAATCGTTATCGGCGGCTTGCTCAGAGGCGCGCCGGTGTCCCCGGGAGGATGTAGATGGCCGCTAAAGACGATCCGATCATCATCAAGAAATACGCCAATCGCCGCCTCTACAACACCGGCACCAGCACCTATGTGACGCTCGAGGACCTCGCCGAGATGGTCAAGAAGGGCGAGGAGTTCACCGTCCAGGACGCCAAGACCGGCGACGACATCACGCATCCGGTGCTGACACAGATCATCTTCGAACTGGAGAACAAGGACGGGCAAAACATGCTGCCGATCCCGTTCCTGCGCCAGCTGATCGCCTATTATGGCGACCAGATGCAGATGATCGTGCCGAGCTTCCTCGAACAGTCGATGCTTGCCTTTTCCAAGGAGCAGGAGCGCTTTCGCGATCAGATGAAGGGGGCGATCGGCAAGTCGCCGCTCGACATGATGAAGATCACCACGCCGATCAAGGCGCTGGAGGAACAGACACGCCGCAACATGGAAATGTTCCAGAATGCGATGCGGCTGTTCACGCCGTTCCCGCCCGCCGGCACCGCGCCAGCCGCCGCGCCGTCGCCCGAGCCGGCCAGGAAGGAAACGTCAGAAAAACCCGACGATCTTCAGGAACTGAAGGACCAGATCGCGGCCATGCAGCGCAAGCTCGACACGATGTCCTGAGCGCTTGGCGCTCTTGCACCCCTACACCAGCACGCCCTCATAGCGGCCGCGCGGCCTGATGACACTTCCGCTTGTTATCTGTTCGACCGTGTGCTCGGCCCAGCCGACGCTGCGTGCGAGCGCAAACAGGCGAAACGGCGCATCGCGCGGCAAGCCAAGGCTGCGCGTCAGCGCTGCCAGCCCAAAGTCGATGTTGGGAAGCGCGCCGGTCGCGGCAAGGGCAGCATCGCGCAGCGACGATAGTGTGCCGTCAACCTCGATCACCGACAGCAGCGCGGCGCCCCGGGGATCGCCGTCGGGATAGAGCTGATGACCGAACCCCGGCAATGGCCGGTCGTGGCTGAGCCAGCGCCGGATCGTCGCATCGGCGCCATGTCGGGCCGCATCGTCGGCCAGTTGCATCACCGCCTCGCCGGCGCCGCCATGGCGAGGACCGGACAGCGTCGCGAGCCCGGCCAGCAGGCAAGCGGCCAGCGGCGCGCCGGTCGAGGCTGCGACGCGCGCGGCGAAGGTCGACGCATTCAGTTCATGATCGGCAAGCAGGACAAGCGCGCGGCGGATCGCATTGGCGCCGCCGGCGTCCACCGACCAGGCCTGCGCCAGCCGCTGATGGACGGGATCTGGTCCTGCCGGTGCGCCCAGCGCGGCGACCAGCACGCCGACAGCGTGCGCGGCATCGGCATGCAGCGAGGCCCGGTTGCGCCCAAGCGACGGGCGCCCTTGGCCGGCAAGCACGGCAAGTTGCGCAAAAGCCGAGGCCCGGCCGGCTTGATGGGGCACATCCGGCGACGGTGCTTCGAATGCCACCGGTTCCGGCAGAGCCCAGAGAATGGCGGCGGCTTCTTCCAGTGTGGCGTGCCCGGAGAGCACTGCGGCGTCCTGCCCGCGATAGATGAGCCGACCGTGCGAGACGGTCGAAATCGCCGTTGCGATCGAGGGTTCGCCCCAGGCAATGGCGCTTTCAGCGATGACTGATGGGCTCCGTCCGCGCGCCCGGCGGGTCGCCAGTGCGGCGATATCGTCGGCGCGGTACTGGCTGCGGCGCGGATCGGCGCGGTCGGGCCGCATGCCGATGCGCCCACGGCTGACATAGGCGTACAGCGTCTGCGCCCGCACCTTGAGGCGCTCAAGCGCCTCTTCCCGGGACAACCACTCGGACATATCGAGCCCTGATATTGATTATATTGATCAAGATTGATGGAAACGTTGCCCATCTCTATCTCCGATCCGGAAATGCTTCAAGGAGACAGGCTATGGCGAATAGGCTCGATGATGTGGTGGCGGCGGAAACCGTGCTTTCCGATGTGGATGGTCTTGGTGGCCGTCTGACGATCCGAGGTCATTCGCTGCCGGAGCTGGCCGGCCGCTTGAACTATGCCCAGGTGATGCGGTTGCTGCTCGACGGCTTCTTCGACGACCTTCCCGATGAGGCGCAACTGACGCGGGCACTGGGCCAGGCACGCGCTGAGGTGTTCGAACGGCTCTTGCCCTCGCTGCCCCTGCTGGCGTCGCTCGATGTTTACAGCGCCATGCGCGCCGGCATGGCGCTGCTGCCGGACGGCGAGACCTTGACCGATGCCTTGCTGCTCATCGCAGCGCCCGCCGTGCTGACGCCGGCCCTGCTGCGCCTGCAGCGCGGCGAGCAGCCGATCGCGCCGGACAGCCGCGCCGATCATGCCGCCGACATGCTGAGGATGCTGAGCGGCAGCGTCGCCTCGACGGCGCTGGCGAAGGCGCTCGATACCTATCTCGTGACCGTCTGCGATCATGGCCTCAATGCATCGACCTTTGCGACGCGCGTGGTGGCCTCGACGCAGGCCGGCCTGACATCCTCCGTGCTGGCCGGGCTCGGCGCGCTAAAGGGGCCGCTGCATGGCGGGGCGCCCGGTCCGGTGATCGAGATGCTGGATGCGATCCAGGCGCATGGCGATGCCGCCGGCTGGCTTCGCGACAAGATCTCGCACGGCAGGCGCATCATGGGTTTCGGGCACCGCATCTACCGTGTGCGCGATCCGCGCGCCGACGTGCTGAAGGCCGTCGTGCGGCAACTCGGCGGCGAGGGCGAAACCGGCCGCCGGCTGGCATTCGCGGAGACAGTGGAACAGGTAGCGCTCGACGTGCTGCGGATCGCCAAGCCGTCGCGCTCGCTGCAGACCAATGTCGAGTTCTACACCGCGCTGCTGTTGGAGGCGGCGGGTTTTCCGCCACAAACCTTCAGCAATGTCTTTGCCACCGGGCGCGTCGCCGGCTGGATCGCGCATGCGCGCGAACAGCAGACGACCGGGCGGCTGATCCGCCCGCAGTCGCGCTATGTCGGGCCGGTGCCGGAGCTGGCTGCCTGAGGCTTATCGGCGCCTGGCGAGCGACCGGCGATCCAAACGATATCCTCCTGGTGAGCGGCCGTGTGGCCGCTCATGACGAAAATTTCATCTCCTCAAAAATTCTGGCCGCTGTTATTGCGTCGCATTGAGCATATATGCTGCAGTGCAACATAAGCTCGCTCTTGCCGCAACCAGAGGACTCCGCCCTTGGCCGCCAGAAAAACCGCAGTCATCACCGGCTCCACATCGGGCATTGGCCTGGCCATCGCCCAGGCGTTGGCGGCCGAAGGCCATAATGTCGTCGTCAACTCTTTCTCCGACACGGCCGCCGACCACGCCATCACTGATGCGATCGCCAAACACCACGGGGTGAAAACCGCCTACATCAAGGCGGACATGTCGAAACCGGCGGAATGCCGGGCGCTTGTCGCCAAGGCGGCTGAGACATTCGGATCGGTCGATATCCTCGTCAACAATGCCGGCATCCAGCATGTCGCGCCGGTTGAGGACTTTCCGATCGAGAAATGGGACGCCATCATCGCCATCAACCTGTCGTCGGCGTTCCACACCATTGCAGCCGCGACCCCGCTGATGAAGGAGGCCGGCGGTGGCCGGATCGTCAACATCGCCTCGGCGCACGGCCTGGTCGCGTCGCCGTTCAAATCGGCCTATGTCTCGGCGAAGCATGGCATCATGGGTTTGACCAAGACCGTTGCGCTCGAACTGGCGCGTGAAAAAATTACCTGCAACGCCATCTGCCCCGGATATGTGCTGACGCCGCTGGTCGAGGCGCAGATCCCCGACCAGATGAAAGCCCATCAGATGGATCGCGAGACCGTCATCCGTGAGGTTATGCTGGACAAGCAGCCGACCAAGGAATTCGTCACGGTGGAGCAGATCGCGGCAGCGGCGGTGTTCCTGTGCTCGGACGCGGCAGCGCAGATCAACGGCACGCATCTCTCGGTCGATGGCGGCTGGACCGCCGCGTGAGGCGCAAAATCTTCTCATCTATCCAAAACGAACCAAGGACGACGCCATGACCAAAAACGGCAAGGCGGAGGAGACAAAGAAGAAGATCAACATCGCGCTTCAGGGCGGCGGCTCGCACGGGGCCTTTTCCTGGGGTGTGCTCGACCGCCTGCTGGAGGACGGACGGCTGGAAATATCAGCAGTGTCCGGCACCAGCGCCGGCGCCATGAACGCAGTGGCGCTGGCCGACGGATATGTGCGCGGAGGTGTCGAGGGAGCGCGGCAGAAACTTGACGATTTCTGGCGCGCGGTGGCGGCCAAGGGCCGGTTCAGCCCGGTACACCGCATGCCGTGGGATGTCGCCTGGGGCAACTGGTCGATCGAGAATACGCCTGGCTATGTCTTCTTCGACACCATGTCGCGGGTGTTCTCGCCCTATGTCGCCAATCCGCTCGGCTTCAACCCGCTGCGCGACGTGGTTCAGCAGGAGATCGATTTCGACAATGTCCGCGCCTGCAAGTCGATGGAACTGTTCATCTCGGCGACCAATGTCGAGACCGGACAGTTGCGCGTCTTTTCCGATGGCGAGATCGACCTCGACACGGTGATGGCCTCGGCCTGCCTGCCGCAACTGTTCCGTGCTGTCGAGATCAAGGGGGTGCCCTATTGGGATGGCGGCTATGGCGGCAACCCGGCGCTTTATCCGTTCTTCAAGACGGCTGCGACCGAGGACGTGCTTCTGGTGCAGATCAATCCGGTGGTGCGGGAGGGAACACCAAGAAGCGCCAACGAGATCCAGAACCGCATCGACGAGATCGCCTTCAACGCCGGGTTGCTGCGCGAATTCCGCTCGATCGCCTTCGTCAAGGAACTGATCGCCGCCGGCCGTCTGCCGCATGGCGAGTATCGCGACATCCGCATGCACCGCATCGATGCCGACGAGGCGTTCAAGGACCTGTCGGCGTCCTCGAAGGTCAACGCCGAATGGGCGTTTCTGACCTACCTGCGTGATCTCGGCCGCACCGCCGCCAGCGACTGGCTGGAAGAGAATTACGAGGCCGTCGGCAAGCGACCGACGCTCGATCTCTCCGGCGAACTCGATGACGGCTTCAAGCCGGTGCGCGGTCCGGCACCCGGCCGGCGGGTCAAGGAATTTCTTGCGGCGCGCAAGAACCCGGAGGCAGAGCGCCGGCGCGCCTGAGCGACCAATCAATGTGCATCGATTGGTCCGCAATCATGCCTTCAAGGTCAGGTCGATCACCCTGATCAGGGCAGCGGCCGCCTGCCGCTGTCCCTCCGGATCTCTGATCCGCGCCTTCATGCCTTCCAGCCCGTCGAGCAGCATGTCGGCAAGCAGTTGCGCCGACAGGCCTCTGGCCGCCAGGTCGACGCCGTTCCTGGCTGCCTCGCGCTCGATCGCAGCGCCGATGTGTTGGCCAAGCCCGCCGCGCCAGCAGCCTACCAGATCGCCAAGGCTCGATTTCATGTCCAGCAATTCGGCGCCGTGCGGCGAAGCAACGACCGCGCCCATCATCGAGATGAATGCCTCGTCGATGGCCCGCATCATGCGCTCGGTGAAAGGGCCATCGCCGGATAGGGCAATCTTTGCCGCCTCGACCGAGCGTGACAGGATCATCATGGCGATGGCGCGGAAAATGTCGGTCTTGTTCTTGAACAGGAGATAGAGCGCCGGGCGCGACATGTCTGCGGCGCGGGCGATATCGTCCATGGTGGTGCGCGAGAAACCATAGGCCAAAAACACCTTCATCGCGCCGTCCAGGATACGGACGCGTTTGGGGTCTGTGGCGGTGATGTCTTCGATCTGGTTCATGGAGCAATTCTATCCTGCAAAAACCTATTTGACAAAATGACGAAATTTGTCAATCTGTATTAGGTGAAATGGCCGAGAGGACGCTTCGCCCTTGGCAGCGGACGACAACAAAGGGTATCCCCATGCGCCTTACCGTCGACGGGCAGTCATTCGATATCGATGCCGATCCGGACATGCCGCTGCTGTGGGCGCTGCGCGATCTCATTGGCAAGACCGGGCCGAAATTCGGCTGCGGCATCGCCGCCTGCGGCGCCTGCACGGTGCATGTGGACGGTCAGCCGGTGCGTTCCTGCTCACTCCCGGTTGGGCAGGTCAGCGGCGCTATCACGACCATTGAAGGCATCGGCACCGCGGGGAAGCTGCATCCGGTGCAGCAGGCATGGCTGGAGGAACAGGTCGCGCAATGCGGCTACTGCCAGGCCGGCCAGATCATGAGCGCGGTGGCGCTGCTCGATGAAGTCGCCGACCCAAGCGATGCCGACATCGACAACGCCATGGGCGGCAATCTCTGCCGCTGCGGCACCTATCCCAAAATCCGCTCGGCCATCAAGAAGGCCGCGGCGCTCAAGACGGCGGGTCTCTGACCATGGCCAGTGTCGGAAAGATCGCCCGCCGCACGTTTCTGATCGGCGCTGCCGCTGTCGCGGGCGGCGTTGCCGTCGGCTATTACTGCTATCGCAAGCCTTTTCCGAACCCGCTCGAGGCCGAACTCGGCAAGGGCGAGGCGACGTTCAACCCCTATGTGAAGATCGGCGCCGACAACACCATCACCATCGTCGCGCCGCGCGCCGAGATGGGGCAAGGCATCTCGACGACGCTTGCCGCCATGGTCGCAGAGGAACTCGACGTCGGGCTCGACCGGGTCAAGGTCGAGCATGGACCGGCATCCCATGCCTATTATAACGCCGCGATCCTTCAAGAGGGCGGTCCGTTCGCCTTCTTCGACGAGAGCATGACGGCGCAGGCGGTGCGCTCGGGTCTGGGTGTGGTCGGCAAGTTCCTTGCCCTGCAGGGCACCGGTGGTTCGGCTTCGACACGCGATGGTTTTGACAAGATGCGGCAAGCGGGTGCAGTCGCCCGACAGATGCTGATCGCGGCTGCGGCGCAAGAACTGGGTGTCGCCGCCGCCGATCTGAAAACGGCCGACGGTTCGATCCTGCACAAGGCGTCGGGCAAGTCGCTGACCTATGGCGCGGTCGCCGCGGCCGCCGCCGCGATGGCGTCGCCGGCCGAAGTCAGGCTCAAGGACCGGGCCGACTGGAAACTGCTGGGAAAACCGCAGAAGCGCATCGACATGTTGGCCAAGGTCACCGGGGCGCCGATCTTCGGCATCGATGTCAGGCTGCCGGACATGCTCTACGGCACGGTCAAGATGAGCCCGCGCTTCTGGGCCAAGCTGGTCAAGGCGGACCTTTCCAAAGCCGAAAAAATGCCCGGCGTGATCAAGATCGTGCCGCTCGAGACGAATTACGGCCATGGCTTCGGCATCATCGCCGACAATACATGGGCGGCATTCAAGGCGGCCGAGGCGATCGACGCCCAGTGGTCCGATCCCGAATACCCGCTCGGCAGCGCCGCCATTTCAGATGTGCTGAAGCAGGCGCTTGCCACCAAGGGGTCGGTGATGCGCGACAATGGCGACGTCGATACCGCTTTTGCCGACGCGCCGCGCGAAAGGATCGTCGAGGCAGACTATGCCGTGCCCTATCTGGCGCATGCGACGATGGAGCCGATGAACGCCACGGCGCAGCTCAGGGACGGCGCGCTAGACATCTGGTGCGGCAACCAGGCGCCGACCCTGGTGCGGCAGCTTTGCGCCAACGCGGTCGGCATCGGGCAGGACAAGATCAATGTGCACACCACCTTCATGGGCGGCGGTTTCGGCCGGCGCGTCGAGGTGGATTACTCACTGTGCGCCGCGCTGATGGCGAAGGAGACGGGCGGGCGTCCGGTCAAGGTGACCTGGACGCGTGAAGAAGACATGCGCCACGACGCCTACCGGCCAGCCGCAATAGGCAAGTTCCAGGCGCGGCTCGGCGACGATGGCATGCCAGTGGCCGTCGACATGAAGATGGCCTCGCCATCGGTGATTGCCGGCATGCTGCGCCGGCTGTTCCCCTCGATATCGCCGCTCGGTCCCGACAAGACCATCGTCGATGGCGCCTACGACCAACCCTACTCCATCCCGAATTACCGGGTCACTGGTGTCGCGGCGCCGGTCTCCATCCCTGTCGGCTCCTGGCGCTCGGTCGGCAGCTCGGTCAACGGCTTCTTCCACGAGGGTTTCATGGACGAGATCGCCATTGCCGGGAAAATCGATCAGGTCGAGATGCGCAAGAGACTGATGGCCGCTTATCCCTCGGCGGTGAAGGTGGTGGAGAAAGTCGCCGCGATGGCGAAATGGGGCGAGGCGCTGCCCGCCGGCAAGGCCAGGGGCATGGCCTTCACGCTGTCCTTCGGCAGCTGGGTCGGCGAGATCGTCCAGGTGGCGGACACGCCGGCCGGCATCCGCATCGAGAAGGTGTGGATCGCCGCCGATGTCGGCACCGCGCTCGACCCCGGCATCATCGAGGCGCAGTTGATCTCGGCGGCCATCTACGGTCTTTCGGCGGCGATGGGGCAGGAAATCACCTTCGCCGACGGCATGGTCGAACAGTCGAACTTCCACGATTTCGACGCCATGCGGATCTTCCAGTGCCCGGTATTCGAAGTTGCCATCCTGGAAAACTTCCACAGGATGGGCGGCGTCGGCGAGGTCGGCACACCGCCGGCGGCTCCGGCGCTCGCCAACGCCATCTTCGCGCTCACCGGAAAGCGCATCCGCACGCTGCCGCTGTCGAAAGCGGTAGCCTTCGCATGAAGAAGCTCGTCATCATGCTGACGCCTGCTGCCATGCTTGTGCTCGCAGCACCGTTTGCGATCGCGCAAGAGAGCCAGACGCCGGCGCCGGTGGCAGTCGACACAGCAAAAGCCCTGTCCGAATGGGACAAGGTCTATGCGGTGTTCTCGCATCCGCGCTGCGCTGACTGTCATGTCGCGGACGAGCGACCGCGCTGGTCGGGTGCGCATTACGGCGGCACGCGCGTGCACGCCTTCAATGTCCAGCGCGGTGCTGACGGGTCGGGCTTCGGCAGTCCGGGCCTGCGTTGCATGACTTGCCATTTCTCCAGCAATTCCAAGGTATTGCACGGGCCGCCCGGGGCCGAGAACTGGCATCTGGCGCCAGCCGAGATGGCCTGGTTCGGCAAGTCCTCGGCCGAAATCTGCGCCCAGATCAAGGATCCCTTGCGCAATGGCAACCGCAGCTTGAAGGATATCGCGGTGCATGTTCGCGACGACAGACTGGTCGCCTGGGGCTGGGCGCCGGGATCGGGTCGTGAACCGGCTCCGGGCTCCGCCGAAGCGACCTATCAAGCGATCGAAAACTGGGCGGCGGCGGGCGCATCTTGCCCGGTGGCGCAATGATCTTGCAACTTTCAGACTATATTGCGGTGCAACTTTGATGTAGAAGCGCGCTTCGCCGATCACGGCAAATTGAACACGGCCCGGCGCGCACCCATATCGGCGACGCGCCCGCGTTATGAGGACGCTGGCCGAACCCGCAGTGGAAAAAACGACGATGAGAATCAGGTTTCACAAGCTTGCAGCCGTTGTTGTGCTCATTGGTTTCGCGGCGTGGATGGCGACAGGCGAGTTTTCGTCAGTCGGCAGCGTAGCCGCCAACAAAGCCAAGGCAGCCGAAGCCGAACAGGCCAAGGCGCCCGATGCGGCGAAGCCGAAGCCGGCGGAAGCCGAGCCGAAGGCACCGCTGCGCACGGTCGCTGTGGTGACGCCGCCACGCAAGACCTATGCACGCGCCATCCGCATTTCCGGGCTGACCGAAGCCGACAAGCGGGCGGTGCTGGCGACGCGCGTCGCCGGTGTCATCGACAAGCTGCCTGTCAAGCAAGGCGATCACGTCAAGACGGGGGATCTGGTGCTGATGCTTGCGGCGGAAGAAAAGATCTCGATGGTTGACAACGCCAAGCAATTGGTGGTGCAGCGCCAGGCCGAGCTGGACGCAGCCTTGCGGCTGATGAAATCAGGCAATCTGCCGAAGCTGCAGCTCGACACCGCACGCTCGAACCTGACCTCGGCGCAGTCGCAACTGGAAACGGCACAGGCCGAACTCGACCGCAACGAGGTGAAGGCGCCTTTCGACGGCGTTATCGACCGGGTGCCGGTGGAACTTGGCAGCTCCATCATGCAAGGCGGCGAGGTGGCGACCATCCTCAAGCTCGATCCGGTGATTGCCCGCGGCGAAGTCAGCGAGCGCGATCTCGGCTACCTCAAGCTCGGCGACAAGGCCACCATACGGCTGGTCAGCGGCCAGACCGTCCAAGGCACCGTGCGCTACATCAGCCGCGACGCCTCGTCGGCGACCCGCACCTTCCGCGTCGAGGTTGCCGTCCCCAATGCCGACGGCTCCGTGCCGGCCGGCATGACGGCAGAAATCGCGCTCAACGCACAGCCGACCGACGCGGTGCTGCTGCCGCGCTCGGTTGTGACGCTCGGCGACAAGGGCGACCTCGGCATCCGTGCCGTGAGCAAGGACAACAAGGTGGCGTTCTTCCCCATCGACCTCGTTGACGACACGCCGACAGGCCTCGTCCTCGGCGGCATACCGGCCGACGCCCGCATCATCGTCGCCGGCCAGGAACTGGTGAAGGAAGGCGATCTGGTCAATCCGGTCGAGGCCGACCAGGCGATCATCAAGAAGCTGCTCGGCGAAGCGACGGCCGGCACCCAGTAGCGTAGCACAAGTCGCGACGGACTAGCCCTGGGCGGGGACAATCGGCTGCGACGCAGCTCGTGAAAATTCAAGAACAGGCGTTAGCCATGGATATCGTCAGACTCGCAATCAACAATGCCCGCCTGACCATTTCGGTCCTCGTCTTCCTTCTGCTGGCGGGCTGGGTCGCCTATCAGGCGACGCCAAAGGAAGCGGAGCCCGACGTTCCGATTCCGATGATGTATGTCAGCCTGATCTACCAGGGCATTTCGCCCGAGGATTCGGAGCGGCTTCTGCTGCGGCCGATGGAAAGCAAGCTGAAAAGCCTGAAGGGCCTCAAGGAGATGCGTTCGGCCGCCTTCCAGGGCGGCGGCTACGTGCTGGTCGAATTCCAGCCGCAGACCAATCTGGCCACCGCGCTGCAGGACACGCGCAGCAAGGTGCAGGACGCCAAGGCCGACCTGCCGCAGGCGGCGGAAGAACCCGTCGTCACCGAAGTCAACATTTCCGAATTTCCCGTGCTCGTCGTCACGCTCTCGGGAAATCTGCCCGAACGCGTGCTGACCGCCGCCGCGCGTGAACTGCGCGATCGCATCGAGGAGGTTCCCGGTGTTCTCGAGGGCTCGCTGCAGGGTGCGCGCGACGATCTCGTCGAGGTCGTCATCGATCCGATGAAGCTGTCTTCCTATGGGCTGCAACTCGATCAACTGATCGGTGCGGTCGGCAACTCCAACAGCCTGGTCGCCGCCGGCAATATCGAAGGCTCGGAGGGCAAATACGCCGTCAAGGTACCGTCGCTGATCGAAACGCCGGAGGATGTCGCCGCACTGCCGGTGGTCGCCGGCCCCAATGCCGTGGTGCAGGCCAAGGACATCGCGACGATCCGTTCGACCTTCAAGGATGCCGAGACGGTGACCCGTCTCAACGGCAAGCCGGCCATCGCCATCGAAGTCAAGAAGCGCATCGGCTCCAACCTGATCGACACCATCGCCAAGGTGCGAACGGTGTCCGACGAGTTCGTCAAGTCGATGCCCGAGGGCATGAACGTCACCTACACGCAGGACAAGTCGGTCTTCGTCAACCAGCTGCTCGGCGACCTGCAGAACCATGTGATGATCGCCGTCATCCTGGTGTTCATCGTCATCCTCTACGCGCTGTCCGGCCGCGCCTCGCTGCTCATCGGGCTTGCGATTCCGTCGTCCTTCCTGATCGGCATCCTGCTGCTGGCGATGATGGGCTACACGATCAACATGATCGTGCTGTTCAGCCTGATCCTGGCCGTCGGCATGCTGGTCGACGATGCCATTATCGTCACCGAGTTCGCCGAACGGCGGATGAGCGAGGGCATGCCGAAGGAGGAAGCCTTCGCGCTCGCCGCCAAGCGCATGGCCGGTCCGGTCATCGCCGCGACGATGACGCGCATCGCCGCCTTCTCGCCGCTGCTGTTCTGGCCGGGCATCATCGGCGACTTCATGAAGTACATGCCGATCACGCTGATCGTCACGCTATCGGCCTCGATGCTCTACGCGCTTGTCTTCGCGCCGACGCTGGGTGCGATCTTCGCCAAGGCGCCGCCGCATCATGAGGATGACAATCGCGACGGCTGGTACATGGCGATCGTCAAGCAGGCGGTGCGCTTCCCCATCACCGTGCTGGTGCTGACTGTCGCGCTCTTGTTCGGCGTCGGCTTTGCCTATTCGAAATACGGCGCCGGCGTCGAGTTCTTCCCGAATGTCGAGCCGGATTATGGCCTGCTCTACGTGCATGCGCGCGGCAATCTTTCGCTGGCCGAAATGGATACCGCGACCAAGATCGCGGAAGACAGGCTGCTCGGCTGGCCGGGTGTGAAGTCGGTCTACACCCGCGTCGGCAAGACGCAAGGCGGCGGCCAGGATATCCCCGAAGACGTCGTCGGCGTCATCCAGTACGAATTTATCGACTGGCGCGAGCGCAAGTCGGCGAACCACATCCTGGACGATCTGCGCGGCGTCATGGCCGGCATTCCCGGCGTCGATGTCGAGGTGCGCGTGCCGGAAGCCGGTCCGCCGACCGGCAAGCCGATCCAGATCAGGCTTTCGGCCGTCGACCCCAAGGGGCTCGACGACAAGGCCCGTGAGGTCGCGGCGCGCATCGGCAAGGTGCCCGGCGTCATCGATATTTCCGACGGCCTGCCGCCGCCCGGTGTCGACTGGGCGCTCGAGGTCGCTCGTGCCAAGGCGGCGCAGTACGGCATCAGCCCAACCTCGGTCGGGACGGTGGTGCAACTGGTGACCAACGGGCTGAAACTCTCGGAATACCGGCCTGCCGGAGCCGACGACGCGGTCGACATAAGGCTGCGGCTGCCCGAAGACCGGCGCACGCTGTCGACGCTCGACGAACTCAGGGTGCAGACCTCACAAGGCTCGGTGCCGATCTCGAACTTCGTCGTGCGCAAGCCGGAGCCGACGGTCGGCATCCTCAACCGCATCGACGGCGCGCGTACGGTGGTCGTCCAGGCCAACGTCGCCGCCGGCGCTCAGGTCGCGGCTGTGCAGGAGCAGGTCACCAAGGCCGTCTCCGACATGGATCTCGGCAGCGGCATCCGCTGGAAGCTGGCCGGTTCGAACGAGGACAGCGCCGAAGCCAGCGCCTTCCTCAGCAAGGCCTTCGGGGCGGCGATCTTCCTGATCTTCCTGGTGCTTCTGGCGCAGTTCAACAAGTTCACCAGCGTCTGGCTGGTGCTGTCCTGCGTGGTCATGGCGACGATCGGCGTGTTCCTCGGGCTGCTGATAACCGGCGAGACGTTCGGCATCGTCATGTCGGGCATCGGCGTCATCGCTCTGGCCGGCGTGGTGGTGAACAACAACATCGTGCTGATCGACACCTATGACCGGCTGCGTGAAGAAGGCTGGGACAAGGTCGAGGCGGTGCTGCAGACTTGCCGCGAGCGCGCCCGCCCGGTCGTGCTGACGGCTGTGTCGGCCATTCTCGGCGTGCTGCCGATCGCCTTCGGCCTCGGGTTGGAAATCTTCCATCACGAGACGACGATCAACGCGCCGTCGACGCAATGGTGGATTTCGCTGTCCTCGGCGATCGTCTTCGGCCTGTCCTTCGCCACGGTGCTGACGCTGGTGGTGACGCCGTCGATGCTGATGGTGTTCACCCGCGCCAAGGTCAAGCCGGGCGCACGGCGCGGCTTGATCAGCCGTCTGTTCCGGCGCGGCAAGGTCGAGATTTCATCGACCGATGCGCCAGGGCGGGATGCCGGAGCCGGGCCGGATATCGCCTTTCCGAAAGCCGCCGAATAGATCATTGCCGATTTGACCGGCAAAGGCCGCCCGGAACAACCGGGCGGCCTTTTGCATTGTTCTTAGGCGAAAAGTCGAATTGCGGGGTTCTCATGCCGATCACCACCATCGTCATCATCGTCCTGGTCCTTATCCTCATCGGCGCGGTGCCGGCCTGGCCGCATTCGCGCTCCTGGGGCTATGGGCCCTCGGGTATTGTCGGCGTGATGCTGGTGGTGCTAATGGTGCTGCTGTTGATGGGACGGCTCTGAGGCGCCCTCTCAGTCCGCGGAGATTGTTAATGTGCGGAGGAGTATCGCCCGCCATCGCGGAGGTCAGGCAGCTTTCGCAACGCCGGTCACGGTGGCAATGCCGATATCCCCGAGAGCTTCAGTGACGGCCTGATCCAGCGGCGTGTGCGGGATCGCGCCGATGATGCCTTCCAGCCTTGCCGACGCCAGTTGGTGCGGTTCGAAGCGCAGATAGGACATCGACACGATCTCACGCCACATCGCCACGAACGGGCTGCCGGCGCGCAGCACCCACCACGCCATCGAGGTCATCTTGAGCGGACGCCCAAGCGCCTTCTCCGCGGCCGCCTTGATCTCCAGGTCGGTGACGGGATGGCCCGGGAAGTTGAAGGCTTCATAGGCGCCGAGCTTGTCCAGGTTCTGCGCCAGTCCGACGAAAGCCCTGGCCAGATCCGGCAGGTAGGCCCATTCATGCACGAGGTCGACCGGGCCGGGTGCCGTATAGATACCCTTGTTGATCTTGGCGGCGACGATCAGGTCGAACCACGAGCCGCTGCCGGTGCCGCCGAAGAAATCGCCGGCCCGCAAAATGATGGTGCGGACGCGGCGCGCTTCGGCCTCGCGGTGAAACAGGTCCTCCATGGCGACGCGGATGCGCCCCTTTTCGGTCGTCGGGCGGAACGGCGTGTCTTCCGTGATCACCTCCGGCATCGGCGACCCATAATTGTATACGGTCCCGGGAAAGAGATGCAGTGCGTTGTTGGCATGGCAAGCGGCCATGACATTCTCGGCGATCGGCAGGCACTTGACCCATTCGGTGTAGATAGGGTTGAGGCCGTTGAAGACGATGTCGACACCTTCCGTGGCGCGGATCAGCGCTTCCCGGTCGAGCGCGTCACCGGCAACGGCCGTAGCGCCTTCAAGTTCAGTTGGCAGTTTGCCGTTGCGGGTGACGGCGCGGACCTCGTAGCCCGCGTCGATGAAGGCCATGGCGACCACCCGCCCGAGCCGGCCATTGGCACCGAGAATTGCGATACTTGTCATTGGAAGCACTCCTGGGTTGGGATTTGCGTGGTCGGTCTGGACGCGCGATCGAGATCAGCGACGAGCGCGATCGGGATCAGCGGCAAGCGCGATCGAGATCAGCGGCTGCCGAAGAGGTCGCGGTTGCTGCCTTGCGTGACCGGCTGCCGGACGGCCGCATCCGGGTTGTGGATCGAAGCGGTGGTCGTGTTGTCGATGCTGGTGACAGCCGGCTGGCTGGCGTCGTTCGACCCAAACTTGTCGCTGCCGGCAAAGGCGGCGCTGACGGAAATGAGGATGGCGGCGGTGGTGAAAGCGATCTTGGTCATCTGAGTTCTCCTGGTTGGTGTTTGCAGTCCATGTTGGTGTTTGCAGTCCGTGTTGGTGTCTGCAGCCGGAATATGGTCGCTCCGAATGCGAATGGAAATTGACTATAGATGGCGTTCTGATATTCATAAATGAATGACCGAAATTGACTGGAACCTGATCAAGAGCTTTGTCGCCGTGGCGGAATCCGGCAGCCTGTCGGCCGCCGCGCGAAAGCTTTCGGCAAGCCAGCCGACGCTTGGCCGTCACATCGGCGAGTTGGAACGGGCACTCGGCGTCACACTGTTCCGTCGAGGACGGCACGGCTACGAACTGACGGAGGCCGGCAGCACGCTGTTCGAACGCGGCAAGGCGGTCAGCGAGCAGGCAAGCGCCTTCTCACTGCTGGCGCTGGGTTCGGTCGAGGCCATCGAAGGCACGGTGCGCATCGCCGCCAGCGAGGTGGTGGCGGCCTATGTCCTGCCTGAGATGACGATGCGGCTGGGGATCGAGGAGCCCGGCATCGAGGTCGAGATCGTTGCTTCCAACCAGGTCGAGAACCTGCTGCGTCGAGATGCCGACATCGCCATCCGCATGGTCAAGCCGGCGCAGAACGAGCTGATGGCACGCAGGGTCTGCGATATCGAGCTCTGCGCCTGCGCGGCCAAATCCTATCTCGACAGGCGCGGCCGTCCGCTGAAGCCTGCCGATCTTGTCGACCACGATCTGGTCGGCTTCGACCGCGGCGACGAGATCATCAGGGGCTTTACCCAGCATGGCATCCCCGTCACCCGGAGCAGCTTCCGCTTCAGGGCCGACAACCAGATCGTTTTGTGGGAAGCGGTGCGGGCGGGAAACGGCATCGGCCTCGGTCAGGAGCCGCTGGCAGACAGGGATCCTTCGATAGAGAAGGTTCTGCCAGATCTGCCGCTGCCGGTTCTGCCGGTGTGGCTGGCGATGCATCGCGACGTGCGTACAAGCGTGCGCATCCGCCGGGTGGTGGATTTTCTCCACGAGGAGCTGAAACGCTATTCGGCGGGTGCTGGCGCGAATTCGGCGCGGTGAGCGAGCCCGGCCATCAGCAACACGATGATCAGCAGTCCCGACATGGTGATGAAGATCGGGCCGAAGCTGGAATGCTCGGCAACGAAGCCGATCGCCGACGGCGCCACCAGTATGCCGCAGTATCCGATCGTGGTGACCACGCTCATGCCGGTGCCGGAAGACATGCCTTCCTGGTTGCCGCCGGCCGAAAAGATGATCGGCACCATATTGGCGATGCCGAAGCCGCAAAAGGCAAAGGCTGCAATGGCGAGCCAGGGCGAGGGCGCCAGGCCAGCGACCAGCATGCCGACCGCGGCTACGAGGGCCGACACGCGAAGCGTCGTCACCGCGCCGAAGCGATTGCGTATACCGTCGCCGAAGAACCGCGTAACCGCCATGACGCCCGAAAATCCGGCGTAGGCGAGGCCGGCAACGGCAAGATCGGCGCCGAGCTCCTGGCGCAAATACAGGGCTGCCCAGTCGAGCACCGCGCCTTCGGAGATCATCGCCAGCAGCGCCATCAGTCCGATCAGATAAACCAGCGGGTTTGCCGGCAGTGCGAATTTGTGGTGCTCGGCTGCCTGCGGGCTGTCTTCGGTGAGGAGATGGCGAACGGCCACCGCGATCACCGCGAAGGCAAACACCGTTACCGCCGCCGCGTGAGCGAGGTGGCCGTAGTGCTGGATGGCAAAGCCGCCGAGGCCGCCGCCGGCGAAGCCGCCGAGACTCCAGAAGCCGTGCGAGGACGACATGACGGCGCGGGAGAGCCGCCGTTCGACCACCACGGCATTGGCATTCATAGCAACGTCCATGCCACCGATCGAGCCGCCGAAGATGATCATGGCCGCGGCCGCCAGCGGTACGTTGGGCGCCAGCGCCACGACCATCAGACCGAGGCTGCCGCACAGGGCGAACCAGCGCAGTACGGTGCGCGAACCATGTCTGGAGATCAAATGGCCGCACCAGGTCATCGCGACGACGGCACCGACGCCGAATAAGAGAATCAGCAGGCCGAGCGTGAACTTCGAAATCTCCAGCCGGGTCAGGAACACCGGGATTTGCGGCGCCCAGCTGCCCGTCAGGAAGCCGTTGGCGAGAAAAATGGCCGCGAGCGCCCATCGTCCGCGAATGGCAGTCAGCTTGGCAATTGGCGCGTTCATGAGGCGAATCCCGCTGAAAATGGCTTCGCGCGGCAAATTAGATCGATTCAATTTTCAGTCAAGGCTCTTTCGGGAAGCATTTTGGGCCAAACATAGCCTTAAGCGATCGCTGGGGCGACGGCGTCAATGGTCCTGGGGGCGCCTTGCCTCGAATTCGGCCTTCTTGGCGTCGGAGGCCTCGGTCTGGTTCAGCGCCTGCCATTCCCCATAAGGCATGCCGTAGACGATCTCGCGCGACTGATCCTTGGTGAGATCGACGCCCTCGGCATTGGCTGCCTCGCGATACCAGTTCGACAGGCAGTTGCGGCAGAAGCCGGCAAGATTCATCAGGTCGATGTTCTGCACATCGTTGCGCTCGCGCAGATGCTCGACCAGCCGGCGGAAGGCGGCCGCTTCGAAATCGCGTTGCTGCTCGTCGCTGAGTTCGGTCATCGAAACCTCCGTCATAGCGGCCCGGTGCGCGAGCCGAACATCTTCACCACATGTATATCGGGACGGCGGTCGATCGCGTCAACGATCGGCGCCAACCGTTCGGCCCAGGCGAGCGCGCCCTTCTGGTCCGATATCAGATCCTGTCGGATCTCGATCAGCGCATGGGCGAAGCCGTTGACGATGGCATGCTTGTACATGGTGTCGCCGCGCAGCGCGCCGTCATAGGGTTCGTTGTCGCCGACGACGAGGTTCTTGTCCTGCGCCAGCATGTCTATCAACGGCCGCGCCACGCGGTCGTCGAGATCCCACAGGATGCCGACGTGCCAAGGACGCTGGATTCCTTGCATGGCCGGGGTGAAGGAATGCACCGAAAAGATGAAGGGCGTCTGGGCGGAAGCCTGTGCGACCGATGCGATCATGGCGCCGACAGCGTCGTGATAGGGCCGATAGAACCCGTCGAGCCGCCTCTCGCGCTCCTCGGCAGTGATGGGGTAATTCCCAGGTACGACAGTGCCGTCATAAAGCTGGCGAATGAGCGTCGGATCGTCTTCGCCGCGATTGGGATCGATCAGCAGTCGCGAAAAATTGGCGAGCACCGCCGGCACGCCGAGCAGGGCAGCCAGTTCGCGCGTCACCGCCTCGACGCCGATGTCATAGGCGATGTGCCGGTCGAACTCGGCCGAGGGCAGGCCGAGGCTGCCGTAGTCGTCGGGCAGGTCGCGACGGGCATGATCGCCCAACAGCACGATGCCTCGCTTGCGGTCGCCCTCGATGATGTCGAAAGGCGCGAAAACTGTGGATCGGGTCATTGGCGGGAAATGGTCTGTTCGCGGGCTTCCGGGGAGGGTGCTATCGTCATTCCACGAAGACGACGCTTGCGCAATGCCGTTGTTTGGCCAAGGTTTCCCGGGAAATCTGGCACATGTCGGCTAATTGTGCGCCGGAGCCTTTCTAAATCGATTGGAATTGGACAAAGCGGTGCGTTGACATGCGCCCGGACTTTTCCGAAAAGGGGCGCAGAGAGATGCTGATGTGGTTTTTGAGGGGTTTTCGGATGAGTTCCGCCGGCGGGCAGCGCATGCGCTCTGCCTTTGCCATGCCGCTCCTCACTTTTGCCATGGGCCTGTCGGCGATGGTCGTGGCTTCGCCGGCGCGTGCCGATTTCCGCGTCTGCAACGCCACGCAGAACCTGGTCGGTGTCGGCATCGGCTATCGCGCCAAGGCCGGCTGGATCACCGAAGGCTGGTGGCACATCGAGGGATCGAGCTGCAAGACGCTGATCGAAGGGCCGCTGTCATCAAGGTTTTACTATCTTTATGCAGAAGACGCCGAACGCGGTGGACGCTGGGACGGCCCGATCAATATGTGCGTGGCTGAAAAAGAGTTCAAGATCGCCGGCGTGACCGACTGCGTCGCCCGGGGCTTCCAGCGCGCCGGATTCCAGGAATATGACACGGGCGAACAGGCAAGCTGGATGGTCCAGCTGACCGATGAGTCCACAACGGGAGGCGCTCCAGCCGCCCCGGGAACAAACAGTCAATGAGACGTAGCCGCAAGGTCAAGATCCTAGCCACCATCGGTCCGGCCTCCTCGTCGGAGGAGATGCTGAAGAAACTGTTCGAAGCGGGCGCCGATGTGTTCCGCATCAATATGAGCCATACCGACCATGAACTGATGCGCACGCTGGTCGGACGCATCCGCGCTGTCGAGGAAGCGGTTGGCCGGCCGATCGGCATCCTCGCCGACCTACAAGGACCGAAGCTGCGCGTCGGCAAGTTCGCCAACGGGAAGGAAGTGCTGACGCAAGGCCAGACCTTCACCCTCGATGACAATCCCGAACCTGGCACCTCGACCAGGGTCTATCTGCCGCATCCGGAAATCCTGAGCTCGGTCGAAGCCGGCCATCGCCTGCTGATCGACGATGGCAAGCTCGAGCTGAAGGCGGTGAAGAGCGACGGCAAGTCGATCGTCTGCACCGTCGTTGCCGGCACCACGATTTCCGACAAGAAAGGCGTCAGCCTGCCCGACACCGACCTCCCGGTCGGTGCGCTGACCGAAAAGGACCGCAAGGATCTCGATGCCGTGCTGGCCACAGGCGTCGACTGGGTTGCGCTGTCCTTCGTGCAGCGGCCGGAGGATCTGGCCGAAGCGCGCAAGATCGCACGCGGCCGGGCGCTGATCATGGCCAAGATCGAAAAGCCGCAGGCCGTCGCCCGGCTGGCCGAGATCATCGAATTGTCCGACGCGCTGATGGTCGCCCGCGGCGATCTCGGCGTCGAGATGCCGCTCGAGGCGGTGCCCGGCATCCAGAAGCAGATCACGCGCGCCGCACGCCGCGCCGGCAAGCCGGTGGTGGTTGCAACGCAGATGCTGGAATCGATGATCACGGCACCGGTGCCGACCCGCGCCGAAGTGTCCGATGTTTCGATCGCCGTCTTCGAAGGTGCCGATGCCATCATGCTGTCGGCGGAATCGGCGGCGGGTGCCTATCCCGTCGAGGCCGTGGCAATGATGAACCGTATCGCCACCAAGGTCGAAACCGATCCGACCTATGCCGGCATCATCAACGCCCAGCGCTCCGAGCCGGAGGCGACTGGCGCCGATGCCATTTCGCTGGCCGCACGCGAGATCGCTGAAACGCTGAAGCTGTCGGCGATCATCACCTACACCGCATCGGGCACCACAGGCCTGCGCGCCGCCCGCGAGCGGCCGCAAGTGCCTGTTATCGCGCTGTCGCCGATCCTCAACACGGCGCGGCGGCTGTCGCTTTTGTGGGGCACGCATTGCGTCGTCTCACCCGACGCCGTCGATCTCGACGACATGGTCAATCGCGCCTGCCGCATCGCCTTCGACGAAGGCTTCGGTAAGCCTGGCGACCGCGTCATCATCACCGCGGGCGTGCCGCTGCGGACACCGGGTTCGACCAACATGCTGCGCATCGCCTATATCGGTTCGGACACACAAGTCAGCCGCTAGATTCCTGAAGCGTGTCGCCTCTGAACGGATTCAGGCGGCCCGCTTTAGGTCGGCGCGAGTTCGGCCTGCGGTACCTTGATATCGGCGCATCTGCCGGCGCCGTAGGCGTCGCCGGCGATGCGCGCCTCCACGGTCCTGGCCATCGCCTGCAGGTCTATATTCTTGCCAGCGACCTTCTCGATGGCGCCGACGGTCAGGTCGGTCGCGATCCAGTCTGGCTTGTGACCGAGATTGTGCACCCACACGAGTTCGGCACCGGCAATGTCGCGCGCCAGGCCGACCGAATGGATATGTGCATAGACCACCTTGTCGCGATCGCCTGAAATCACCACGGTCGGCGCCTTGATCTCGGCGTAACGCTTTGCGGTGGCGAGCGCGTAGCGATAGAGCCCGGCGACATCGGTGGCGTTGGCACGAAAGGCTGTTGGTCGCAGCACCAGCGGGATAGAGGCCGAGCTGAGGTAATTGTCCGGCACCTTGTTGGGCGAAAAGACGCAGGTGGTGGCGTCAGCCATCTGCAGGGCTCCCGCCGGATAGGTGAGCGTTTCGGAAAACAGCCAACCGAGCACCGGCATGGTGGTCAGATTGTAGTACCAGGCGGTTGCGCCGCCCGGCCATGGGTGGGTCGCCGGTGCGAGAAAGACGAGCCCGAGTGTCTTGTCTGGATGTTCGCGGCCAAAGGCCGATGTCACCACGCCGCCGAAGGAATGGCCGACGATGACAGCCTTCCTGATGCCGAGATGGTCCATCAGTGCGGCAATGGTGTTGGCCTGCGCCGACGGGTTCTCGTTGTTGGTGCCGCGACCCGACCAGCCGTGGCCTGGCCGGTCGAAGAACAGCATTTCGGCGCGGCCTTCGAGCAAGGGGCGCAGCGGCAGCATCTGGTCCCTGAGATTGGCGCTGGCGCCATGGATGAAGACGATCGGCGGCAACTCGGCATTGGCGGGCGCCGGAACATGGACATAGTGGATGCGGGCGCCGTCGATGTCGGCGAACTCGCCGATCGGCGGATTGCGACGCTCGATCAGCCATGAGCCGACGCGGGTGACGCCGACAAAGCCGAAGATAAGCGCCATCAGGAAGGCAAGGGCGGCGTAGATCAGGTTCATGAGGGAGATACGAGGTGGAGGGGGATAAGTTGTAGGGTAGGCAGTAGGCAGTAGGCAGTAGGCAGTAGGCAGTAGGCAGTAGGCAGTAGGC
>NZ_RZTE01000080.1:0-7156 GCF_003997415.1 Mesorhizobium sp. M7A.F.Ca.MR.245.00.0.0
CCCGTCAACGATTGCCAGTGCCTTCGCGGAAGGCGACATCCTGCAAGTCTTGTTCTTCTCGGTCTTGTTCGGCATTGCTCTGGCGATGACCGGAGAGACGAGCAGGCCGGTCGTTACCTTTCTCCAGGCGCTCACCGCCCCCATTTTTAAGCTCGTCGGCATTCTCATGAAGGCTGCACCCATCGGCGCCTTCGGCGCTATGGCCTTTACGATCGGCAAATACGGAATCGGTTCGGTGGCCAACCTCGCGATACTGGTCGCGACGTTCTATCTGACCGCCTTCCTCTTCGTGTTCGGGGTTCTCGGCGTGGTCTGCCGCTGCAACGGCTTCTCGATCTTTTCTCTTGTCCGCTACATCAAGGACGAGCTGCTGCTTGTCCTGGCAACGTCCTCCTCGGAGGCCGCGCTGCCCTCGCTCATGGAGAAGATGGAGAAGGCCGGCGCCGCGCGTTCGGTCGTAAGTCTCGTCATCCCTACTGGATACTCATTCAATCTGGACGGCACCAATATCTACATGACGATCGCCGCCCTCTTCATCGCGCAGGCGACGAACACAGATTTGTCAATTGCCGATCAGATCCTCCTGCTGCTAATTGCGATGCTTTCCTCGAAGGGTGCGGCAGGCGTCACCGGCGCCGGCTTCATCACATTGGCCGCTACTCTGTCTGTCGTGCCGAGTGTTCCCGTTGCCGGAATGGCTCTAATTCTTGGCGTGGACCGCTTCATGTCGGAATGCCGCGCGCTGACGAATTTAGTCGGTAATGCGGTGGCATCGCTCGTTGTCGCTCGCTGGGAAGGCGAATTGGACCAGTCCCGGATGGAAGCCGCTTTCCGCGGTTAGGGTTACATCAAACGGGCTCCCCGCAAGCAAGCAATAGCGCGACGTGTAAGTCACGGCCTTCACAGCAGTCGAATTGCCGGCCTCCAAAGAGCGCTGGAAATAGTGTACTAACGCGGAGAGTAATACAACACCATGAAGCCCCTAAGCAAACGAACGGTTCACGGAAACTCATCTGGGTCCGCATGGAGCGCTGTTCGTCGAATGCGTTATCAACCGTGGGGTGTGGTAACTATTTCAGCTTGCCGCCCCAAGCCGTCGCGGGATCGCACCGGATGACGGAGGACCGGCCGATCAGAATCGCTAGGGGAAAGCGCGTCACAATTGCCGATCTCGCCCGCGAAGCCGGAGTCAGCGTAGCAACAGTCGATCGGGTTCTGAACGTCCGCCTTCCGGTGCGAGAGGAGACCGCCCAGCGGGTCCATGCGGCCGCGCACGCGATCGGCTATCATGCTGCCGGTCTCATCAAACAGCGCTTGCAGCAGCACCTGCCGCACTACAAGCTGGGCTTCATCTTGAGAAAACCTGCCCACGATTTTTACCAAGATTTCGCTCGCAATATTGAAGAGTCGGTCAGTATGGCTAAATCCTTCCACGGCCTTCCGATCATCGAGTTCGCGCAGTCACATTTGCCGCGTGACCTGCTCCCGCTTCTTAAGGACCTTGGAAGCCGCTGCCAGGCGATCGCCATGGTGGCGGCCGATCACCCGAAAATCACAGCATCAGTCGAGGAGCTCAAGGCGAAAGGTATCCCGGTATTTTCGCTGTTATCCGACTTCGCCGATGGCGTGCGCGAGGGCTACATCGGCCTCAACAACAGCAAGGTCGGACGGACTGCCGCTTGGGTGTTTTCCAAGGCCGCAAAACGGCCCGGCAAGGTGGCGGTGTTTGTCGGAAGCCATCGCTTCCAGGCGCATGCGACGCGGGAAACGGCCTTTCGTGCCTATTTTCGTGAGAACGCGCCCAAATTCGAGGTGCTTGATCCGCTCGTGAACCTTGATGAACGGCAGCTCACTTACGAAAAATTGCTGGATCTTATGCAGCGGGAACCAGAGCTCGTCGGCTTCTATATGGCCGGCGGGGGTATAGAGGGAGCAATTTCCGCGCTCCGAGAAGAGGGGAGCGGTCAGGATCTCGTCGCGATCGTGAGTGAAATGACGCCGCAGTCACGTGGGGCGCTGGCGGATGACATCTTGACGATGGCGGTCGGCACGCCAATGCGCCGACTTTGCCAGGAGCTGATAATGGCAATGGAGCGGGCCATCAAAGCCGGCGTCGCGGAGAGCCCGGGGCAGACATTTCTGCCGTTCGACATTTATCTTCCGGAAAATATTTGACCTTGATGGATTTCTATCATGAGCGCCCATTTTCCTTTCATCGATGAAAGGAAAGCTCGATTGACTCGGCCGTCTCTGTCCGATCTGTGAACCGGCGTGGTTCCGTCTTGAAAGAAGCCGGATGCCGAAATGGCAGCCGCGCTTCATGGAAGGAAAGTCAAGCAATGCGCCAGGT
Source organism: Mesorhizobium sp. M7A.F.Ca.MR.245.00.0.0 (assembly GCF_003997415.1). Lineage (NCBI taxonomy): Bacteria > Pseudomonadati > Pseudomonadota > Alphaproteobacteria > Hyphomicrobiales > Phyllobacteriaceae > Mesorhizobium > Mesorhizobium sp. M7A.F.Ca.MR.245.00.0.0. Next base: position 2,351 of record NZ_RZTE01000080.1, read on the forward strand.
ATCGCCCCGCTTTGCACTCAATCACATGGCGGCGCCCCGCCTTGACGTCAGTGCGCTTTTCGCGCTTGCCCGTGACCAAGGCCTGACCGACGTCCAGATCCGTTACCCTCATTTCAGCAATCCTGTCGCACGCGGCATTCCGGCTGCGGACGTTCGGTTTGCCGCTACCGAAGCGGGCGTCACGATCATCTCTGTCAACGCCTTGCAGGGGTTCAACGACTGGACTCCAACGCGTCAGGCCGAGGCAAGCAACCTCGCCGATTATGCGACGGCGTGCGGGGCGGAGACGCTCGTGTTGGTGCCGGCCAACCGCAGCTCGTGGCCCACCAATAGCGAGCGCCAGGACAATCTTCGTTTCGCTCTAAACGAGATCAAGCCAATCCTCCAGTCGCGGGGTCTGATCGGTCTCATCGAGCCGCTGGGTTTCCGAACCTGCTCGCTTCGATCAAAGAAGGAAGCGGCCGAGGCCGTTGCCGCGGTTGATGGCCAGTCCGTCTTTCGCCTCGTGCACGACACGTTCCACCACACCCTGGCCGGGGAGACATGCCTGTTCTGCGAGCTTACCGGCCTGGTGCACATTTCAAGCGTAAACGACCCGACCTTCTGGATTTACCCCGATCGCTTTCTTGCAGGTTCCGACAATGGCAGCCAGATTCAGGCGCTGCTGGATGGCGGCTACGCGGGACCTTTCTCGTTCGAGCTGGTCGAGGAAGTCCATTCTCTGGACGATCTCGCAGGCGCACTTGCCGCCAGCATCGACTTTATCCGGCGAGGGCTATTGTCGTCAAAGTAGATGGTGACAGGAGTAGTGACTATAGGTGCGCCTGAATTTTCCGTGGGTTCACAGCGGGGCAGCCATCCGAGATGCCTCCTGTATCATTATCTCCCGCATCCAGATGCTTGCCGGATCGCTATTGTGGAGGGCCGGCCATTGGAGGGTCTCGGTGAATGTGGGAAATGGCAGCGGAAGTTCGATAACCCGCAGGGGGAACGTTTTTTCGAAATGCCTGACCAGCCGTAAGGGCATGGTCGCTATACGAGCTGTGCCGGACACCATAGGTGGAATCATGCTGAAGCCCTGCACGGCGACCTCGACACGTCTCTTAAGGCCATGCTCAAGCAAAAACCATTCCTCGATAGACGGCTTCATCGTACGCCCGAACCTGACCGCGACGTGCCTCATCGACATGTATCTCTCGAATGTAAGCTGCTGTGGCAGCTGCTTGTTTGTGGGACAGCCTACGCACACGAGCTTCTCGTCAAACAGCGCAACGCTTGAATGCACACTCGACGTGAACATATCCGGTAGAATTAGAAAATCGACGTCACCGCGCCGGAGAAGCTCATCGGGGCTATCGTCGACAGGCAGCAGTTCGAAGCTGACGGCGGGGGCTTCCCGTGAAATACGCTCCACAAGCTTTTCGAAAAACACGAGCGTGACGAAATCGGAAAGAATGATCCTGAAGAGGCGATCGGCTCGAGCTGGGTCAAACGGATCCGAAGAAATAATCGAGCACTGGATGTGCTGGAGAGCGTCGCGAACTGCGGGGGCAAATGCTGCCGCACGCGGGGTTAGAAATCGTTCGCGACCTCTTATCGTAAACAGTTCATCGCGGAAATAATCGCGCAGTCGGGCGACGGCCGCACTCATGGCGGGCTGACTCAGGTTGATCCTGCGTGCCGCCGCCGAGAGATTACGCTCCGTCAGGAGTGCGTCGAGCACAACGAGGAGATTTAGATCAAGTCCTTTGAAACGCATATCATCAGCCATCCATGGGATGGATGCCTTTAACCGAAACAAACGACTTTAACAATTTAGCATTCTTGCAATCTTTTGTCGCAAAAAGTTTATGATGGATGACGTTAAGGTCCGACATATGAGCCGCGTGATCTGCCGAAGCGAGCAATCGTTCGTACTGTGCAGGTCAGAGATTGGCAGTTTGAAACGCCGGGCCGATGGCGCCGGGCTATCAACCAGCGTCTTCGGCGGCCCCGACCTAGCTAGGCGTGGAACCTAATAGGGTGCACCTTTCCAGTCCGAGGCGACTGATGGGCGGTTTGATCCTAAGCTGCCGTGAGGCCTGTGCCAATTGCATCGGCGAGCCAATGCAGCAGTCCGGCAGCGTTTTTGAGAGCTGTTGTAGGCTCGGCCTAAGCCCATTGGCGCAAGCCCATCTGGACGAAGCGCTTGGCCTTGCCGCTATCCGGTATGTGATCTGTGGTGCCTTCTCGTCCTGCTGTTCTTGTTTTGGAACGCCCTTATGGTGAGCCCATCCGGGACGTGGGGCACCGGGAGCACAAAGGTGCAGGCAGGCCGTCAATAGACCGTGGGCTGAGAGCCCGAGCTCGTTACATGGCCGCCCCTCGCGACTTTCCCGGATGCGCTGCGAGCGCGGATCAGTAGATGTCGTGTTGCCCGCCAGCTCCCGTCTTTGACCGAGCCAAGAAAGGAGGAACGGGCATGCTTATCATCGGACTGGATATTCACCGCGCCTTCGCCGAAGCAGTGGCATGGCCGCGTCGACATGCGGCGCGATCTTGTCGCCGAACGATGTCGGGGTGATCGAGGGCACCCGGCAACGCGACGTCCGCTGCAGCTGTGGTTGCGCCGCATGTGAAGGAGGTGGGGATCGCCAAGCCGAAACAGGTGTTTATCGTTGCCTATGCCAAGATCAAAACGACGATCGACGCCGACGTTCTTGCGCAGCTCTATGCCAGCGGCTTCTTGCCAGAAGTCTGGATTGCGGACGAGCCGACGCAGGCTCTGCGTCGACAGGTGACACGGCGCAATCAGATTGTCCGACAGAGATCTCGATTGAAGAGCGTCATCCAGTCGATCTTTCATAGCCACCTGATCCGTCCTGCCCGCATGCCGACCTGTGCGGCGCCAAGGGTCGGACCTGGTTAATCGAGCAGGTCGTACCGCAGGACGAGCGCCTCGCGATCGATGGGCATCTGCGCGAGTTCGACCGATTGGGCGAAGACCTCCAGGTCATCGAACGCGATCTTGTCCGCTCGGCTCTCGAGGATGAAGGCGTGAAGCGGCTGATGACCATTTCCGGCGTCGACATCACCGTCGCGCTGGCGATGAAGGGCGGCGATCGGCGACGTGTCGCGCTTCGACGATCCGCAGAAGCTCGTGACCTATCTCGGGTTGAACCCAAGCGTCCAGCAGTCCGGCCAGGTCCGGCCTACCATGGGCGGATCACCAAGCAGGGCCGTGGTCATGCGCGCGGCATGCTCGTCGAAGCGGCCTGGGCGGCCGCTCGTGCTCCCGGACCGTTGCGAGCCTTCTCCCTGCGGCGTGCGAGCCCGGCGCGGACAGCATGTCGCGGCCGTGGCAACCGCACGCAAACTCTCTGTCGTGATCTGGCATCTGTTGAGAAGGGCGAGAGTTACGCGTGGGCTCGACCCTCCCTGCATGCCAAGAAGCTTGCGCGATGTGGAACTCAAGGCCGGGAGCAAGGCTGTGCGCGGCCAAAAGGGAGCGCGCCCCGGGAAGAAGAGCGCCGCTGGGTGGAGCAGACCGAGGGCGCCTATGCACGCCTCGTCGCCGGTTGGAACCCACGAGGTCCGAAGAGGGTAGGCACGGATGCCGCAAACGAGGCGCGACGATAGAAGCTGCGCGGCAGGGCTCTCATCTCGGACCCTGCTCTTCGCCACGCGGTCGTCCGGCGCGACAGGAGAATAGCGCAGATTTATCAAAAAGGCTCTTGTCGATCACATCAGTGGTCTTGGGCGCTGTACGGCCGGGTGAAGACTTTGCAGGTGGCCCGGAAAGCGTTTGACCTGTAGCGAAGCAATTGTCGTCATTACGCGCTCGACCCGGGCGCCCAGCTTGGCATAAGGGCTACGTGGCCTCAGGAAGCGTCGTCGCCAATGCAGACCATGGACGAATTCCCAGCCGATGCCGAGATGCCGGTCGACCGTGCCTGTCGCCGTCCGGTGATGCGATGCCCCCGAGCGGATGAGTTCGCCCCGGATGCTCCCGGTCACGACGCACGGGCTCGGGTTCCAAGGCGCTCAGTTTTGTTCGCGCCCAATCGGTGTAGGACGCGGCAGAAATACGAGCGTGACGAAATCGGAAAGAATGATCCTGAAGCGGCGATTCGGTAGAGCCGGGTCAAACTATCCGACGAAGTAAACGAGCACTGGATGGGCGGGAGAGCGTCGCGAACTGGAGGGCAAGAGTTCCCGGACGCAGCATTAAGTTTGAATACCTCCGCGGACATGGTCGCGAGCTTATCGCGCAAATAATCGAGCAGCCGAGCGCCGGCCGCACTCATGACCGGCTGGGCTCGGTTAATCCTGCATGCCGCGCCCATGAGGTTGCGCTCTGTCGGGAGTGCGTCGAGCACAACGAGGAGATGTAGTTCACGATCTTTGAAAAGCGTGGTCAACCATCCAAAGTGTGGATGCCTTTCATCGAAACAAACGATTTCATCAATGTTCTGGAATCCTGCATGGGCAGAAGCACCTGACGCACACCGATGCCCCCACTGCCTCATGGCGTGGCGAGCGTCTTAAGAAACCGCCCGAAAGGAGATTTTTCATGCGCTCTACCGGGCAGTGGAGTGCTGGGAAAGGGAGTTGCAACTGACCGGCCATGTCAAACTGTCCGACTTCTTCCGAGCCTATGGACAGACTGGAAACCTTCCAGCCATTCGAAAGCAGGCCGCAGTTGGGCCGGCGCGAGACCCGAAGCCCGCGCAATCGGCTACGACGCGCACGGTGTAGCGGCTCACATCGTGATACTGCACCTACGCCACACACCGGCCGGACCTGATCCGGCTTTATGAGCATTGG
>NZ_RZTE01000081.1:0-6913 GCF_003997415.1 Mesorhizobium sp. M7A.F.Ca.MR.245.00.0.0
GTAGAAGCCATGCAAGACGCCTCATTTGAGGTCACCTGTCGTATCTAGCTGCTTGCCGGACCACTATGTGAAGCGAGCGCTATTGGCTGCCTCTGCGATGCGGGAATTGGCAGCGGACGTCTCACGATCAAACAGGCATCTGCTTGTAGAATTCTTTTAATCGTGAAGCGGCGCGAGTGCGCTATCCGTTGAGGTGAGCAAGGCCGGCGCCCTGGGTGAGCGCTGGTGTCGGGTGGTGGAAAGTACAGGGGGAGCTGTGTGGCCCCCTCTTTCTCGGCCTCGACGGTGTGCGAAGGAGCCTGTGCGGCGAACGGGCCGACGCCCCAGGCTCAGAACCTGGGCGAACCTAACTCCCGCCAAAGGACAGCCCAGAGCTGGATACACGAAAGAGATACTGAACCCGCGAATCAGATTCTGATCAATCGTCGTGTCTGAGCTCCGCTCGGCTCTTACGGAGATAATCGCGCGGCCCGGCAACGGCCGCGCGTGCCGCGGGCGTGAGCTTTGCGCTTCGTCAGAAGTGCCTCGAGCGTGACGACGATAATTGACCAGCCATATGGAACGCATTCGCCCAGTTATCCAAAGCGTGGATACCTTTCATCTAAACAAAGGATTTTACCGTTTTTGCTGCAGGTCCCATAGAGGCGCTTCAAGTTGGAAAGATAGGTAGTTCCCATGGTTGCGTTGGATCCGAGGAGCATCATCTGGTGTGCGGGGCGCACAAAGTCAGTCGCATCTGCATTACGGCTTGGTCTTTCGGCGGTCTCCACAAGTTACGCCCCGTTGGTGCGATGCCAATTATTTAACCAATGCTTGGACATTTATCTCAACCAGACAGCTCCAAGGTGAGGTCTTCCATGCGCCCGAATGTCGATTGGAAGTTGTGCTGGGAAAATGAGCTGCAACTGGCCGACCATGTCGAACTCTCCGACTTTTTTCGAAAGACCTATGGACGGACTGGCGCCTTCAACGCGGAGCCATTCGAAGGCGGCCGCAGTTGGGCCGGCGCGAGGCCGGAATTCCGCGCAATCGGCTACGACGCGCATGGGGTAGCGGCTCACATCGGCATGCTGCGGCGCTTCATCAAAGTTGGCGAGGTCGACTTGATCGTCGCTGAATTGGGCCTGTACGCGGTTCGTCCGGATCTTGAAGGGCTCGGAATCGGTTTTTCGATGCGCGTGGCGTACCCAGTGCTCCATCAGTTGGGTGTTCCATTCGCTTTCGGCACGGTTCGGCACGCGCTGCGAAACCATGTCGAAAGATTCTGCAGAGCCGGCCTCGCGAACATTGTGTCGGGCGTTCGCGTACGATCGACCCGTCCAGATGTGCATCCCGACCTGCCGCCCACGCGCCTGGAAGACGTACTCGTGTTGGTTTCGCCGATCGGACGCTCGATGGACGAGTGGCCGTCCGGTACCCTGATCGACCGGAACGGTCCGGAACTATGAAGCCTCTGGACTACATATGCGAAGGGCAGAGTGACAATGCCGATGGCACTGCAGAGCGCAGCGTCTATCTGACGTTTGACGATGGTCCCAATTCATTTTTCACACCGCAGATACTCAATGTGCTGGCGCAACATCAGGTGACGGCGACCTTCTTCGTTGTTGGGGCCTACGCGGCCGACGAGCCGGAACTCGTTCGCCGAATTATTACAGACGGGCACGGTATAGCCAACCACACGATGACTCATCCGGACCTGGCCAAATGCGGGTCCGTCGAAGTCGACTGCCAGATAGTTGAGGCAAACAGAGTCATAGGGATGGCTTGCCCGCAGGCCATGGTTCGGTACTTTCGTGCACCGTATGGCATCTGGACCGAAGAAGTAATCGCTGCATCAGCGGGTGCGGCATTGGCGCCCGTCCATTGGTCCATTGATCCACGCGACTGGTCTCGCCCCGGCGTTGACGCCATCGTCGACAGAGTGCTCGCCGATATCCGGCCGGGCGCAATCGTGCTGTTGCACGACGGGTGCGCTCCCGACGAATTGCAACCAGGCAATCAAGCCAGTCTGCGCGACCAGACGGTGACAGCGTTGTCACGCCTAATTCCAGAATTGCACGGCCGCGGATTTGTAATCCGATCACTTCCTCAACACCCCTGAACAAACAGAGATCCTATGGACCTTCTCACCACAGCCAGTACTGTTGCCGTTTCGTCTTATGCGGTGCTCTCGACTGTTTACAGAGGCATGCAAGCGGTCTACTCCCAACCGGAAAATGTTACGCCGCCGTCGGAAAGCTTGTTCGGATCCGACCGTTGGCCGAGCGTGGATGTCATTATCCCCTGCTACAATGAGGACCCGCGCACACTCGCGGCGTGTTTAGCTTCCATTGCAAATCAAGATTACGCCGGAACATTTCAGGTCTATCTGGTTGACGACGGTTCTGGAAATCGTAATGCCGTCATCCCGGTACATCACGCCTACGAGGGCGACCCGAGATTCAATTTCATTCTGCTCCGCGAGAATGTTGGCAAACGCAAGGCGCAGATCGCCGCCATCCGCCGCTCATCTGGAGATTTCGTGCTCAGCGTCGACTCTGACACGACACTTGCGTCCGACGTCATCACAAAGCTTGCAGTAAAAATGCGGGATTCCATGGTCGGAGCGGCCATGGGCCAGCTGACGGCATACAACCGCAGCGACACTTGGTTGACCCGATTGATCGATATGGAATACTGGCTGGCTTGCAATGAGGAGCGCGCGGCGCAAGGTCGCTTTGGTGCGGTCATGTGCTGCTGCGGCCCATGTGCAATGTACCGCCGGTCTTGTCTCCTTTCTCTGCTGGATCAATACGAGACGCAGCTGTTCAGGGGGAAACCAAGCGACTTCGGTGAAGACCGTCATCTTACGATCCTCATGCTGAAAGCAGGCTTTCGAACCGAGTACGTTCCAGGTGCCGTCGCGGCGACAGTCGTTCCGGACAAGATGGGACCTTATTTGCGCCAACAACTCCGCTGGGCACGAAGCACCTTCCGGGACACGATGCTTGCGCGAGGTCTACTGCGTGGCCTGGATCGCTATCTAACTTTGGATGTGATGGGAGAGAATCTCGGCCCATTGTTGCTCGGCATCGCGGTAGTAACGGCGCTCGGTGAGCTACTATTTTCACATACAGTAAATTGGTGGACGGTGCTGGCTATTGTCACGATGACCATAATCAGATCTACGGTGTTATCTTTCCGCACTCGGCAGCTTCGATTCATCGGCTATTCAATGCACGCGTTAATCAGGATATTCCTGTTGATCCCCTTGAAGGCTTACGCCCTGTGTACATTGAGCAATAGCGATTGGCTGTCGCGTAAAAGTGTTCCCCTGCCCAACAGGAGCACAAAGGAAATCACAAGCGCGATGCCGCTTGCCGGAGCAAATGCTGCGGGCAATTCTGGAATTGCGGAGTCACTTCATACTGCAGATCTTTCGCTCACAGCTGGTGAAGTCTGACGGCCTTGCAGCGCCGAGTGACCGAGTAAGTTGTGTCAGTCGACACGGGGTGAAGCTTTCGAGTTACCTATGGTCAGAACGGGAACTATCTGGAAGCGACACGTGGCATCTTGACGTTATTCTTTGGCGGAAGCGATACACGCGTCGCTCCGGCCGCGACTTTCCAAAGGTGCCATCTCAAGGCGGTGGCCTGCTCTGAACCAGAATTCGCAAGTAAGCTGCCGGTGGCCAATCGGACTCATTCCGCTTGAGATAGACGCATGTCCAATGTAGCAATCGACCTTACCGGCGTAACCAAATTATTCGGAAACAAGCTCGTTGTGGACGGGCTGTCCTTCACCGTTGCATCGGGAGAGTGCTTCGGTCTGCTGGGGCCGAACGGCGCAGGCAAGAGCACGATTGCGCGTATGCTCCTCGGTATGACCCGGCCTGACGCGGGTGATATAACAGTCCTCGGTCTACCAGTGCCGGCACGCAGCCGCTTGGCCCGCAAGGGCATAGGCGTGGTCCCGCAGTTCGACAATCTCGACCTGGAATTTACGGTACGCGAGAACCTGTTGGTGTTCGGGCGCTACTTCGGCATGAGTACAAGAGAGATCAACGCCGTCATCCCACGGCTCCTCGAGTTCGCTCGCCTTGAGAGCAAGGCGGATTCACGTGTCGGCCTGCTATCCGGCGGGATGAAGCGGCGCCTGACGCTGGCACGTGCTCTGATCAACGACCCCCAGTTGCTTGTGATGGATGAGCCCACGACCGGCCTCGACCCGCATGCCCGCCATCTGATCTGGGAGCGACTTCGTTTCCTGCTGGCGAGCGGAAAAACGATCATTTTGACCACCCATTTCATGGAAGAGGCTGAGCGGCTTTGTGATCGGCTGTGTGTTCTCGAGCGGGGACGCAAGATCGCCGAGGGCAGTCCTCATGCGCTGATCGACGAGTACATTGGGTGCAACGTGATCGAGATCTTCGGCGGCAATCCACAGGAGCTGATTTCGCTGATCAGACCGTACGTTCAGCGTGTCGAGGTAAGCGGCGAGACGCTCTTTTGCTATGCGCCTGAGCCGGAGGATGTGCGCATCCAGCTTCGCGGTCGAGCGGGTCTGCGTATTCTAGAGCGTCCACCCAGTCTGGAGGACGTTTTCTTGAGGTTAACCGGACGTGAGATGGAGAAGTGAGCAATGGGTGAACGTTTTGCGGCCGCTCTACCCGCCAACGCCTGGAACTGGATCGCGGTGTGGCGCCGCAATCATCTGGCATGGAAGAAGGTGGCATTTGCTTCAATGCTCGGCACCCTTGCTGATCCGATGATTTACCTTTTCGGGCTCGGCACTGGCCTTGGACTGTTGGTAGGCCGCATCGAAGGTGCATCCTACATCGCCTTTCTGGCAGCCGGCATGGTTGCGACGAGCGCGATGACAGCATCAACCTTCGAAACAATTTACGCGGTTTTCGGTCGAATGCGCGATCAGGGCACTTGGGAAGCAATCCTGCACACACAACTTACCCTCGGCGACATCGTTCTCGGTGAATTGACCTGGGCAGCCACAAAGGCCTTTCTGGCCGGTACGACAATTGCGATTGTTGCCGCCGCGCTAGGTTATGCCGCGTGGACGTCGGTTCTCTACGTGCTGCCGGTCATCGCTCTCACCGGGTTCGCCTTTGCGAGCCTGGCCATGCTCGTCATCGCGCTCGCGCCCAGTTATCACTATTTTATTTTCTATCAGACGCTTGTCATCACACCCATGCTGTTCCTTTCGGGCGCGGTTTTTCCAGTCGGCCAATTGCCAGGAGTGTTTCAGCAGATTGCGGCCTTCTCGCCGCTGGCGAATTCTATCGATCTAATCCGTCCGGTGATGCTCGGCCGCCTGGGCGACAATGTAGGGCTGCATATAGGCGCACTTTGCATGTTCGCTGTATTGCCTTTTTTTCTGTCGGCTGGACTGTTTCATCGACGACTAATGCGTTGACGCTTACCTACGCCCATCAACGAGAAGGAGGTCCGCAATGCCGGATTGCAAACTGCCCCCAGCGGCCCGGAGGCATGCGTGTGCCAGGAATCGCGAGTGGTACAACAACGCCGAAGCCGGGCGCCACCCAGCCGCTGCAGGCACGCGCCCATCTTCGCGACCACACCTCGGAGTACAGGCTGGGTGGTGAGGCGCGCGGACCCACCCGGAGCGTTCAAGCGATAGCAGCCAAGCTTCTTGTGCGCGTCCCCAGACCGTCGCGGCCATTATTTAGTTGGATACACATGCAATGACCCACAACGAACCAACTCCTGAGCCTTTTGTGATCCTTGCTATGCCAAGGACCGGAACACACTATTTAGAAGAATTGCTAAACGAGCATCCGACCGTTCTGAGTAACGGTGAGTTGCTAAACGAATATGATCCCAATTGGCCCAGCACGGATCGCCTGCTAGGCACGGATCGCGAGCTTCTTGAGCTTGCCTATGTGCGCTGCCCTATGCGCGACTACAAGAATGTGACGCATCTTGGCTGCAAGATCAATGAACCTCAGTTTCGCGAGCGTCCAGCATTCTTTGCGGAATTAGCTCGTTGGCCAGCACTCAAGGTCATCCTCGTTGTTCGCCGAAACGTATTGGAATCGCTCCGATCCTTTGTGCAGGCCAGGGAAAGCGGTCAGTGGCTGAAGTTCAGCTCGGACAACGATACCGCTCGGCCACCGAGCGTCAGGTTGTCAATCGCCGACTGTGAGGCTTATTTCAAAGCCGCCGACGACTTTCACGCTCGCGTTATGGACTCCTTCACGTCGACCAACCTGCTTGTAATGGAATACGAGAGCCTACTTCACGAACCTGCCCAATGCTTGGGAGCGGTTTGGGATTTCCTGGGCGTTCCAGCGCTTGAGCCATCAGATAACGCCATCTTGCAGCGCCAGGAAACGCGACCGCTTGATCAAACGGTGGAGAACTTTGACGAGTTGCGGATTCACTTCGCACGCGGACCTTATTCAAGATTTTTTGACCTCGGAGATTCAATGCGCTCCTACGCTTAATCGCTTGTACCGCGTGCTCTGATGGGCGTGTAGGATATCCTGCAGTTTGCGCGCATTCCGTTCCAAAACTGACAAACCAAAGTCACCAAGGCAACCGGCAGTCGATCTGCGGCGAACATCAAAGGGCACGGGCGCAAGGCGACCTGGTCAATTCCCTCTCTGATGAAGCACTTCCTCAGACGCGATCTTTGGCGAGCCTCGAGTGCAGAATTCCGGCAAGGTGGAGGGTTCCAGTGCGCAACTGCACCAATCTCGCTGGACGGGACAGGCGTCCAGTTGGCACGGCGCTTGCTCCGAGATGACAGCAGCGCTCGACCGGAGCGCAGCATGGGAGAAGGAGGAGCCCCCACCCCGATCCGGTCAGGGAGAGAGAAACGATGTTGGTTCCAAGAGTCCCCCGCGCGATCGCAGCGCCCCGCAAGCGCCATTTTGCCCGGACCTACGTGCAGG
>NZ_RZTE01000082.1:0-6613 GCF_003997415.1 Mesorhizobium sp. M7A.F.Ca.MR.245.00.0.0
GAAATCGTTGAAGCGCGCAAAGGAAGAAACGGACAGGAAAAATGGCGTGGTGAATATCGCCCTGTGCTGCAGGATCCGGGCAGCTCAACAGCGCGTGACGGAGGCCCCGGGAGCGCCAGACCAATATCTATACGTGGGCGGCCTCCAAATCACCCCGAATGGACATAAAATGGCGAGGAGTTGCCGTCATGACAATACTGTTTGAGCCGCTGGACTCGGATTACCACAAGCGCAGCGTGCTTTATCACGCCACGCGGTTGTCGATGCTCCACGATCGAATGCTGATGCGTTTCAACAAGGTTGACGAAGCGGCCGACAAGGTTGAAGCCGCAGCGGCCGTGCTGGTCGATGTCACCCACGGCTCTGCCGTCGACCCGTTCCAAGACGCGGTGTTCCGGAATTCGTCGGCAGATTTCCTTCAGATGGAAACAGGCCAGACCCTTGGGCTCTGAACTGCGAGGGATGACGCCAGTGTTTCGGCAGCTAGGGCCGCCTGCGCCCGCTTGGGGCGTCTCAATGTAGCTTTCTGCATTATCTGGATCGGCGAGCGGTCCAGTTGGTCTTTCCCGCATTCGAGGCAGCGGCCGCGAATGCGGCATCATAGTGAATACCGATTTCCATTCTCGTCGGCCTTTGGTGGCCTGAGAGGAAACCGAAGGGAACTGACTGCGGCGCGACCGCCTACGTCATCGAGACGCTCGACTGGGTTCCGGCGCAGCTTCGCGTGGTCCGCATCATTCCGCCCCAAATAGACTTCTGCGAGACGGTGGTGCAACCGTCACCCGGAGCGGCCCCCATCGCCGGCGGCCCGCTAACGCTGACGTTGCTGGCGCAAGTTCGCCGCCCTTTCGGACGCCTTAATTGTGGTTTGAGTGCGCCGTCGAAAACAGTCTCAAGTTCCCACCGACGGCCTGACGGACGCGTCCGGCCCCTCCGCATTTACTCTTTGGTAACCCTCCGAAGTCGGAAGACAAAACGTATCGGCTCCTTTTGCCTTCCATCGTGTTAGGGCTTGGAACAAACCAACGGAGCTGTGAGTAAAATGGCCACCGTAACCAACGCCAAGGGTGTTCCGCTCCCCTATAGTGGGTCCTCCGCAAAGTGGTACTCGGCAACGAATTCGGGCCCGGCCCTCTACGGCAGCATCTATAACGATTCGCTGTATGGCGACGGCAGCGTCAGCGTCACGATGTATGGCGGCAAGGGCGACGATATTTACTACCTGTACTCCGCGAAAAACAAAGCGGTGGAGCTGCCCAACGAGGGGATCGATACGATCTCGACCTGGATGAGCTACAGGCTGCCGGCGAATTTTGAGAATCTGACGGTCACGGGCGATAAACAATATGCCTTCGGAAACGCTCTGAACAATATCATCGTCGGCGGTTCCGGCCAGCAGACGCTCGACGGCTTGAAAGGCGACGATGTTCTCAAGGGTGGCTCCGGCGCTGACATTTTTGTCGTCAAACCGGGCAATGGCAGCGACCTCATTCTCGACTTCGGCGCCGACGATATTGTGCGCGTCGGAGGCTACGGCTTCACCTCCTTCGACCAGGTGCACGCCAACATGGTGCAGTCGGGATCGAACGTCCGACTCACCCTGTCGCCAACCGAGTTTCTCGTCTTCGCCAACAAGACCATCGACCAGTTCAGCGCCAACCAGTTCGATCTCGCCCTGGACAAGTCGCATCTGACGCTCACCTTCTCGGACGAGTTCAATACTTTGAACCTGCACAGCGGTTCTAGCGGGACCTGGGACACGAACTTCTGGTGGGGTGCTCCGAACGGCAGCTCGCTCACCACCAACAGCGAGCTTCAGTGGTATATCGACACCAGCTACGCCCCCACGAGTTCGGTCAACCCGTTCAGCGTCCAGGACGGTGTTCTCACCATTACGGCCGCCCGGGCTCCCGACGCGATCAAGCCCTACATAAACAACTATGATTACACGTCAGGTCTGTTGACGACCTACCATTCCTTCGCACAGACCTACGGCTATTTCGAAATTCGAGCCGACATGCCCGAAAAGCAGGGTGCATGGCCGGCCTTCTGGCTTCTTCCGGCGGATGGCTCCTGGCCGCCGGAACTGGACGCAGTGGAGATGGTCGGCCAGGATCCCAACAAGCTCACCCTGACCAGCCACTCGAACGCGACGGGGTCGCATACGAAAGTGACATCGACCGTATATGCAGCGGATACCGAAGGGTTCCACAAATATGGGGTGCTTTGGACCCCGAGCGAGCTGGTCTGGTATTTCGACGATGTCGAAGTTGCCCGCGCACCAACGCCTGCCGACATGCACAAGCCAATGTATATGCTGGTCAACCAGGCTGTCGGCGGCATGGCGGGAGCGCCCGCCGACGGGCTTGCCACCCCTTCTGAAATGCACGTCGACTATGTCCATGCCTACGCGCTGAATGATTGGTTCATCTAGGTGCCATGCTGAAAGATGGAGTGAAACCGACACCCTTCGCCAACCGGTCTTGGACGCGTTCATTGCCGCTTGCGCCCGCGCTGGACCCGAGGTGAAGGAAGATGTCTCACATCCATCCATCTGAGCCGCCGCGAACTACGCTCACGGCGATATTCGCTTCCTTTCGCCGGGCATTCGCCGGCATCGCCTTGATGAGCGGGGTCGTCAACGTCCTGGCGCTGACCGGCTCGTTCTTCATGCTGCAGGTCTACGATCGCGTCATTCCCGGCCGCAGCGTGCCGACGTTGGTCGGCCTTTGCGTGTTTGCGGGCACGCTGTTCGTCTTTCAGGGCGTCCTCGAACTGATCCGATCGCGGCTGCTGGTGCGTATCGGCATGGCGCTCGATGCGCGGCTCAGCGGGCAGGTCTACATCGCACTGATGCGTCTGCCGTTGCGCACGAAGCTCACCGGCGATGGCTTGCAATCATTGCGGGACCTCGATCAGGTCCGGTCGTTCCTGTCGAGCGCTGGGCCGACCGCGCTGTTCGACCTGCCTTGGATGCCGCTTTACCTCGCAATCTGTTTCCTGTTCCATTTCTGGATCGGCATGACCGCGCTGCTCGGCGCCGTCATTCTGTTTGGCCTGACCTTGCTTGCGGAGGTGCGCACCAGGCAGCCCGCGAAACGTGCCAACACACAGGCCGCTGCGCGCAACACGCTGGCGGAGGCGACGCGCCGCAATGTCGAGGTGCTTCAGGCAATGGGTTTTGGCCCACGCATCGCCGAGCGCTGGTCAGGCATCAACGCCGACTATCTCAGCACCAATGCCAAGGCGAGCGATTTGGCGGGGACGCTCGGAACGACATCGAAAGTCGTGCGCATGATGCTTCAATCCGGCATCCTGGCGATCGGCGCCTGGCTCGTCATCCATCAGGAGGCGACGGGCGGCATCATGATCGCCAGTTCGATCATGATGAGCCGGGCGCTGGCACCGATCGAACTCGCGATCGCGCATTGGAAGAGCTTCGTCAGCGCCCGACAGGCCTGGGCGCGCCTGACTCAGCTTCTGGGGCTGCTGCCCGAGGCAGCAACAAGTGTCTCGCTTCCGCCACCGTCGTTTCGCCTCTCGGTAGAGGGCATCAGTGTGGCGCCGCCGGGCGAGCGTCGCCTTGTCGTCCAGGATGCGGGCTTCGTGCTGGAGAAGGGCGCCGGCCTCGGCATCATCGGTCCGAGCGCTTCGGGAAAATCCTCGCTCGTCAGAGCGATCGCCGGTGTCTGGCTGCCAGTGCGCGGTACCGTCAGGCTCGACGGTGCGACGCTCGACCAGTGGTCGTCGGAAGAACTCGGCAAGCATGTCGGTTATCTGCCGCAGGATGTCGAGTTGTTCGATGGCACCATTGCCGAGAACATAGCTCGCTTCGAACCCCAGCCCCCCTCGGACAAGATACTGGCCGCCGCGCGCGCCGCCGGTGTTCATGATCTGGTGGTCCACCTGCCTGAGGGTTATGAAACGCGTATCGGCGAGGCCGGGTCGGCGCTTTCGGCGGGTCAGCGACAGAGGGTCGCCTTGGCGCGTGCTCTCTATGGCGATCCGTTTCTTGTCATACTCGACGAGCCTAATTCCAATCTCGATGCCGACGGCGAAGCCGCCTTGACGGCGGCGATCCAGGGCGTGCGCGACAGAGGCGGCATGGCCATCGTGGTGGCGCATCGCCCGAGTGCATTGCAAAGCCTTGACCAGATCCTTGTCATGACGAACGGCAGTATCCAGGCCTTTGGCCCGAAGAATGAGATCATGACCAAGGTGACCCGCCCCATCAGTGTTCCGTTAAAAGTTGTCTCAAGTCCTGAAGAGGCGGCGCTCTGATGGCGGAGAGGGCGTCATCGGTGATCGATCGGACCATTCGACGTTATCTGCTCGGCGGCGTTGCGACCTCCATCCTTCTGGTCGGTGGAGCGGGCAGCCTTGCAGCGGTGACCGACCTCTCCGGCGCAGTCATCGCCTCGGGAAAGCTGGTTGTCGATTCCAGCGTCAAAAAGGTGCAGCATCCAACCGGCGGCGTGGTCGGCCAGATCTTCGTGCGCGAAGGCGATGCCGTGCAAGCGGGACAGGTTTTGATTCATCTCGATGAAACCGTCACCCGCGCCAATCTGGCCATTGTCACCAAGAGCGCGGATGAACTCGATGCCCGCCTGGCACGTCTCAAGGCCGAGCGCGACGGTGCGGACGCCATCGGTTTTCCGCCGTCGCTGATGTCTCGGCGGGACGATCCGGATGTCAGCGGCACAATGGCCGGAGAGCAGTCGCTCTTCGAGTTCCGCCGGCAGGCACGCGCTGGCCAGAAGGCGCAGTTGGCGGAACGTATCTCCCAGCTCGCTGAAGAAGTCTCCGGCCTGACCGAGCAAAAGGACGCCAAGAGCCAGGAAATCAAGCTGATCGGAACCGAGCTCGCGGGCATGCGCACACTATGGCAGCGCAAGCTGGTCTCGATCGATCGGATCACCGCTCTCGAGCGCGAGGCCGTGCGGCTGGAGGCTGAACATGGGCAGCTGACCGCCGCGATAGCGCAGTCGAAAGGCCGCACGTCGGAAATCCGCCTTCAAATCATCCAGATCGATCAGGATCTGCGCAGCGAAGTCGCCACCGAGCTGCGTGAGGTCCAGGCAAGACTCTCGGAACTCGTCGAACGCAAGGTATCGGCCGAGGACCAGCTCAAGCGCATCGACATTCGCAGCCCGCAGGCCGGCGTCGTCCTTCAGCTTGCCGTACATACGATTGGGGGTGTCATCACTGCGGGCGAACCGGTCATGCTCATCGTGCCGGTCGCGGACCAACTGACCGTCGAAGCCCGTGTCGCGCCACAGGACATCGATCAACTGAAACAGGGGCAGGAGGCGACGCTGCGGCTTTCGGCCTTCAATCAGCGCACAACGCCTGAACTCAACGGAACCGTCAGCAAGATCTCCGCCGATCTCAGCACCGACGAGCGCACCGGCGCCGGTTATTACACCGTGCATATCGTTTTGCCGCGCACGGAACTTGCCAGACTCAAAAGACTGACCCTGGCGCCCGGCATGCCGGTCGAGGTGTTCTTCTCGACCAGCAGCCGCACGATGCTGTCCTATCTCGTCAAGCCCTTGGCCGATCAGATCCAGCGAGCATTCCGGGAGGAGTGAAACGCGCCAGGGCTGCAACGACCGACCGCTCCCCGTCTCGAGCTCTTCATTGGGCCTGCCGCCTGCGTGATGCTGCCGGCGGGCTCGGCTGTCACAACCGAAATCGATGACCACGACAATCCCTTTTCGAACCGACGTGAGGAACATGCATCCGCAAGCGAAGTTCGGAATTTGCTTGGTGTGAGAACACTCCCTCCCTCAAGTCCAAGCTCTGGTGCAGGGCCCGTCGCTGTGACCTCAGCGGCGGGCCTAACTGCAAAAGCCGGCAAGCGTTAAATCTTTCATAAGGCTGGAACCTGTTTCTGAAATCGAAGTTGGGTTTGCAGCTTGGCTTCCAACCCCGGGCCAGGTCTCAAAAGCAAGGCCCGCCGCTGTAGTTGTGTCCTCAGCGGCGGGCCCCTTTCGTTTACCGCCCAACGCTACATAAGGATTGGCTGAAGTAACGGAACATCCAATGAACGCAACGGGAGCGAATCCCATACATCATACCATAGGATTTCAAGTATAATACTTAGGTACGTTAATAACATCCCAAAATCGATATACTATAGCAAGCTATATATCGGCTACATCGTCGCGGAATCGACCGCTCCATTGCGATAACCTGTGACAGTTTTTGCTAGTTTCGGATTTTGGATTGTCGTAAACGTACAATTTTCGTTACTGTCGGGCACAACTATTTTCGCGTCAAACGCTCCATGGTCTCAATTGATCGCCTTCGCCAGCGCTCGGACTAGCTTCAATGCGCCGCGTTCGCCAGTTTCTTCGGTTGCCACACGGGCATCGATTCCACGTAGCAAAAAGGGAGGTCGGCACGATCAACTACCAAGCACCGGTGACGGTGAGCGTGCCGACCAATCTGGGCACAAAGGTGGGCTAAATGACCAGACCTACAAGCTACTGGCAGAATGAAAGCGCAGCAATTAGTCCCGATGGCCTAGACTGCCCGTCAGGCGCGATCACACCATAGGCATTAGAGCCGGTCATATATTAGCTTGTGCTTGCGGCGGCCCACCCCCGCC
>NZ_RZTE01000083.1:0-6102 GCF_003997415.1 Mesorhizobium sp. M7A.F.Ca.MR.245.00.0.0
TCGCTGCGCTCCTTGCTCCGCCCGTGGATGACGAAGGGATGGATGTCCTGGCCAATTATCAACGTAGGCACCAGCCAAAAACCTAATGCACGGCCGCGTACATGATCTTCTCCTCCGTGGCCTCGGCCGGCGAAAATTCCTCGACGATGCGGCCCTGGCGGCAGACCAGGATGCGGTCGGACAGGTTCATGATCTCCGGCAGGTAGGACGAGATGACGACGACGGCCAGGCCCTCGTCGGCCAGCCGGTTGATGATCTGATGGATCTCGGCGATCGCGCCGACATCGACGCCGCGCGTCGGCTCGTCGAAGATGACGATGCGCGGCTGCTGCACCAGCCCCTTGCCGATCACCACCTTCTGCTGGTTGCCGCCGGACAGTTCGACGACGCGCGCATTGTCGTTGATCGCCTTGATGTTCAGCGTCTTCGTCCATTCGGCTGAGAGCGCGCGCATTTCCTGCGCATTGATCACCCAGGCCTTTTCCCGGCCCGCCGCCAGCAGTCCGCCGAACAGGTTCTCGGCAATGCCCATCGTCTCGAAGATGCCCTCGCTCTTGCGATCCTCGGTGACATAGACGATGCCGTCGGCCACCGCCTCGCTCGGCACGAGATAGCGCACCGGCCTGTCATCGAGCTCGATGGCGCCGCCGCGCAGAAAGTCGCGCTTGTAGATGCCGGAGACGATCTTGAAGGTTTCGGTGCGGCCGGAGCCAATCAGCCCGAACACACCGGTGATCTGGCCCTCGAAGATCGAGAAGGACGTGTTGCGCACGACATTGCTCATCGAGATGTCCTGCACCGACAGCACCTTCTTGCCCGCCTTGCGAAGCTTCGCTTCGTCGCGCTGCCGGTAGATCTGCCCCGACAGCCTGCGCCCGACCATTGCGGACACGATCCTGTCGCGATCGAAAGCAGACGTGTCGTCGGTGATGACCAGCTCGCCGTCGCGCAGGATGGTGATGCGGTCGGCGATATCGAGCGCCTCTTCCAGCGCGTGGCTGATGAAGACGATCGACACGCCGCTCGCCTTCAGCCGCCGGATCAGCGCGAAGAAGTGCCGCTTTTCTTCCGGCGTCAGCGTCGCCGTCGGCTCGTCGAAGATGATGATCTCGGCATTGTGGTGCACCGCGCGCGCGATCTCGACCATCTGCCGCTTGGCAGCACCCAGCGTCGCCACCATGGCGTTCGGGTCGACGGGAAAGTTCAGCGATTGCAGGAATTGCTGCGCCGAAATGTAGGTGCCGCGCAGCCGGTTGAGGAACTTTTCGGTGCCGAGATAGAGGTTCTGCGCCACCGTCATCGACGGCACCAGGCTCGTCTCCTGGAACACCATTGCGATGCCGGCTTCAAGCGCTGCGTGCGGCGAGGCGTAGGCGATCTCTTGCCCCTTGTGGAACATCTTGCCCGAGGTGGCGTCGACCACACCGGCGATGATCTTGGTCAACGTCGATTTTCCCGCACCATTCTCGCCGAGCAGCGCGTGGATTTCGCCTTTGCGCAGGTCGAAGCTGACATTCTTCACCGCGGGCACGCCGCGGTAGTTCTTGGTGACATTCTCCAGACGAACGATCGGTTCCATCAGAAACCTCCCGTGGCGACGGAAAGGATGCAGTCGCCGCCTTTGGAGGCGACAAACAGAAGGCCGTCCTTTTCCGCAACGCTGCAGATGCCATGGCGCGTGCCGTTGGCGCGGCTGTGCAGGCTGAATTGCGGCTGCATCTTCTGGTCGAGCCTGACCACCAGCCCGTAGGAGCGGCTCGGCGACCACGGCTTGTGGATGCCCATGGTGCGGATGCCGCCGCATTGCAGCGGCTCGAGGAAGCTGCGGCTGGAGGCCAGCGCCGGCGCGATCCAGTAGGCAGGCGGCACCTGGCTCAGCATGTCCTGACGGTATTGCGTTTCCTGCAGCACGAATTCGATCAGCCGGTTGCGCGGCGCAAACAAGGCCAGCCACGCCCCACCATCGGCGGAAGGTGACAGCCGCGCGGGATAGCCGGGCAGATGCGTCAGAACCGTCGAGCGGCTGCCCGTCGCGCCATCGAAACGCACCAACTGATGACGCCAGCTTTCGCTGACTAGCACATCGCTGCCGACTGGATGCAGGCCATAGGGAAAGGCAATCTCGCCGGCGACTTTGCGGAAATCACCGCCCGCGGCGTCTCGCTTCCACAGCGAACCGGAGGCACCCTTCTTCATCAGATCGGCGGCCCATTGCGACGGCGCGTGCTCGGCCGAGCCATTGGCCAGCCACAACGTGCCGTCATCCGCATAGGCAAGTGCGGTGATGCAGCTGAGGTCAGCCGGCAGCGAAACGTCGCTGCCGCCAATCAGCAGCTTTCCGCTTTCCAGCCCGACCGTCAGTTCACCGGATGGCGACAGCGCCAGCGCGGTGACGGCAGACGGAAAAGTCTCGACCACGACAGGTTCCGCTCCAGCCGCAATCGAATGGATGGCGTTGCCGCTGGAGGCCAGCAGCCTGTCACCGGCGACGAGCAGATTGTCTGGTTCCGTCATCTCGGCGAAAGCCGGCGCATCATCCAGCCGCGTATTGGGGCGAAAAGCGCCGTCGAGCGGCGGGATGGTGACCGCCTTGCCGCGAAACAGGTCCAGCACCGGATCGAGGATCATGGCTTCGCCCCCCAATAGGAAGCGGGACTGGTCCAGTCCGGGTCGGCGCCTGCGATCTTGTAGCGGCCGATGCGGTTGTTGAGGATGCCGCCGACGAACAGATATCCCTTGTGCTCGCGCATCGAGGTGACCATCGGGTGCGCGCCACCGGTGAGGTCGCCCATCGCCTCGACAATGCCGCCCTTCTCGTTGAACTTGACCACGCCGCCGGTGTTGATGTTGGGGAACAGCCATTCATCCTGCGGCAGGCGGCGCGTCATGCGCTTGCGCATGTCGGGATGGCGCAGCGACAGGTCGAAGCTCGGCGTGCGCATGCCGAGCCACGCCATCCAGTAATTGCCATCGGAGGCGCGGTTGATGTTGTCGGGATAGCCCGGCATGTCGCGGATGACGCATTCGGCGGTGCCGGCTTTCGGTCCTTCCAGCCAGTAGCGATGCACGCGGCAGGCCCAGCTTTCGGCGAAGAACAGCGACTTGCCGTCATGCGCCATGCACACACCGTTGGTGTAGCGGTAACCGTCGAGCAGCGTCTTCGTCAAACCATCCTTCGGATCGTAGACCAGCAGCCGGCCGGTGGCGCGGTTCTCGATCGAATCCAGCGCCCAGTCATGTGCGTCGTAACGCTTGGTCGAGTCGGTGAAATAGATGCGCCCGTCGGGTGCGATGTCGCAGTCATTGGGGTCACGCAAACGCGCATCGTCGACGATCGAGGTCCACGAACGCGATGTCTCCGCCGACAGGCGTTTGACCTCCCGATCCGGCGAGACCGAATAGAGCCCCATGGCGCCGACGCAGCTGATCAGATTGCCCGATTTGTCGAAGGCGAGGCCGAGCGGGAAGCCGCCTATATGGGCAAACACTTCCGATTTGACATAGTCCGGCGCGAAGAAACGGACGATCTCGCCATGACGCGTGCCGCAATAGAGATTGTCGTCGCGGTCGAGGATGACGTCTTCTGGCCCCTCCAGCTCGCCAAGCCCGATATGCTCTGCGGCGGACAACCGGTTGTCGAGCTCGTAGGGTGTGCCCGAACCAGGTGCAGCCGACTGTGTCTCGCCCATCTTGAGATAGACCGGCGCGACATAGACCTCGTTCAGCACCTTGTGGCGGTTCTTCAGCCAGCGGATGTCGATGGTCACCGCGACCGCCAGCATGATGCCCAGCACCATCTGGTTGGTGCCGGTGCCATAGCCCAGCCGGATCAGCCCGTTGGTCATGGTCAGCACGATGATGGCGCCCATCAGCCCCTTGATCACCGAGCCGCGGCCGCCGCCAAGGCTGACGCCGCCGACCACCGCCGCCGTCAGCGCCATGATTTCCAGATTGAGGCCGGTGCCCGGCCCTGCCCCACTCAGCCGGCAAGCGATGAGGAAGCCGCTGATCGAGGCGCAGAAGCCGGAGAAGACGTAGGTCATGAACACGGTGCGGCGCACGCGGATGCCGGCATTGTGCGCCGAGCGCCTGGAGCCGCCGACCGCCAGCACGTGCCAGCCCGGCCGTGAACGGGTCAGCGCGATATGGGTGACGATGGCCAGGATGATCGCCAGCCACACCGAGACCGACAGCCCCCAGAAGGTGCCGTCGCCGATGAAATCCAGCACGTCCGAGGTGGCGCCGGAAAGTTGCACATCGGCGGCATAAGTGGTGACCAGGATGTCGAACAGCGCGCGGCCGAAGATGAAGGTGACTAGCGTGGTGAGAAAGGCGCGCAGCCTGAAATAGCCGACCAGATAGCCGTTGATCGCACCGAACAGCAATCCTGTGGCGATCGATGCGGCAAGCGCCAGCCACACGGACTGATCGAGGATGAAGAAGACATAGACCGCGGAAAAACAGGAGAGCGCGAAGATCGAACCGACCGACAGGTCGATGCCGCCGCCCAGCATGACCACCGTCATGCCGGTGACGATCAGCGAGAACTCGCCAAGCTGACGGGTCGAATCCTGCAGCGCCGTCAGCTTGAAGAAGCCCGGGATGAGCGAGCCGAAGGTTGCCAGCGTCGCCACCAGCGCCAGGAACGGAATGGCGTTGTCGGTCCAGCGCTTGGTCAGGATCTCACCGACGACATGGTCGGGCACGAGATTGTAGCGCCAGGACTGGAGCCGTTCGCGAAAGGACATCAGGTCACTGCTGCAAGAGAAAAGACAAAGAGGTGGCCAGCAATCCGACCACCTCATCGATATCGATTGAAGAGGCTTGGCTTACTTCGCCGCCGCTTCGGCCTGCAGGGCCTTCAAGTCCCAGCAGCTATCGGGCTTCAGGTCAGCCTTGGTCGTCGCCTTCTCCAGCGTGTAGATGTAGGTGTGCGAGGTGCCGGCCGGCTGGCCGCTCTGCAGCAGGAACTTGATGATGGCGTTCATGTCGCCCGACTGGCGGGCAAGATCGGTCATCACCACAGCGCCATAGGTGCCGTCCTGCAGCTTGTCGCAATCGGCCGCCTTCTCGCCACCGCCCGTGGTGACCAGGAACACCTTGCCGTCGAGCTTGGCGTCGCGGATCGCGGCAGCCGCGCCGGTGGCATCGCCGTCCCAGAAATCGATGATGGCGCAGATGTCGGGATTCTGCTGCAGCATCGTCGTCGTCACGTTGCGCGAGGTGGTCGCGTCCCAGTTGGAATCCGGCTTGGCCACCACCTTGAAGTCGGGGTTCTTGTCCAGCACCTTCATGATGCCGGCATATTGGTAGAGGCTCGACGAATTGGCCTGGTCGCCTTGCACCAAACCGAGCTTCTTGGAGGAGTTCGGGCCGCAGCCCTTGATCGCCGCTTCGGCCTCGAGCTGGCCGAGCCGGTCCCAGTCGCTGCCGACAAAGGCGTCGGCCGGGAAATTGGCCGGATTGTCGACCAAAATCACATAGGTGCCGGCGGCTTGCGCCTTCTTCATCAGCTTGGCATAGGAATTGAGGTCCGGCGAATGGATGATCAGCACATCCGGCCTGGTGTCCGACGAGATCGCGTCGGTGATCGCTTGCGCGCCGGCGTCGACGACCCAGTTCGGATCGCGTGTCTCGAAGGTGCCGCCCCAGGCTTCGACTTCCTTCTTCAGGAAATGCGTCCAGCCCTGTGCCAGGTCGAAACCCATCGCCATCGGCACCAGCATGACGCGCTTGCCCTTGAGCGCCTGTGCGTAAGCCGCCGGGCCAGGATCGTCGGCGGCAAAGGTTGGCGCCACGAAGGCGGTAACGGCAAGCGCCGTGGCCGCTGCCATGAGTGTTCTGATCAGTTTCATGTCACATCCTCTGGTTTGGTTTTGTTATCAGCGGCCGGCCCCAACCGTCCGCCGCAGTTCAGGTACTAAATGTCACCCTGCTGGGCGGTCTGTTCGTCACGTGGGTTGATGATGCCGTCGACGATGATAGCGCCGAGCAGGATCGCGGCCTTGATCAGGTTCTGGTAGAGCAGCGGGATGTCGATGATGGTCATGGCGTTGAGCAGGATGCCGATCAGTGCCGCCCCCACCAGCACGTTGCGCACCC
>NZ_RZTE01000084.1:0-5358 GCF_003997415.1 Mesorhizobium sp. M7A.F.Ca.MR.245.00.0.0
TCGCATGGGCGGACGAGGCGCGCCCTCCCCCTCCCCCTTGTGGGGAGGGTCGCTGCGGAGCAGCGGGGTGGGGGTCCTGGTTCGCAAAGCGAACCAGCCTTGCCAGATCAAGCCGCGTAGCGGGCCGCCGGCTTGTCGGCGTGCAGGCTGCCGTAGAAGGCCTGCCGGGCACCGAGGAAAATGTCCAGTTTGGCCGGCTCGGCGAGCGCCGGCACGGTGACGGCTTCACCCCTGGCAAGGCCGACAAGGGCCGCATCGACCATATGGTCGGCGCTCATGACGATTTCCTTCGGAAGCTGGTCGATATCGCTGCCGGCAAGCTCCCAGAAATCCGTCCGTGTCGCGCCCGGCAGCACCACCTGCACCTTCACCTCCGTACCCTCGACCTCGCGGTGCAGAGCCTCGGTGAAGTTGACGACATAGGCCTTGGTACCGCTGTAGATGCCGCCGAACGAGGTCTCATAGGCGAGCACCGAGGCGATGTTGACGACCGCACCTCGGTTGCGCGCCAAAAACCCCGGCAGCACGGCACGGGTCAGCCGCGTCAGGGCGATGACATTGACCTTGATCATGCGTTCGGCAGCGTCCGCATCGGCGGTTGCCACCACGGACTGGCCGCCAAGGCCGGCATTATTGACCAGCAGCGTCACGCTGTCGTCGCTGGCAATCGCCTGTTCGACGCGGCGGACGTCGTCGTCGTTGGAAAGGTCGGCGCTGATCACGCTGACCTTGCGGCTGTAGGTCTGGCGCAGCTTCCCGGCCAGTTCCTCCAGCCGGTCGGCGCGCCGCGCCACCAGCACCAGATCGTAGCCCTGCCCCGCCAGCCGGTCGGCATAGACCGCGCCGATGCCCGACGAAGCACCGGTGACGACCGCCGTGCCCTTGTTGCCCTGTCCACTCATTGTCCTGTTCCTTCTTCGACTGATCTGGTTCGTTTCGACTGACCCGGCGCCGTGGCATCTGCCGCGCTACCGAAAGCCGCGTGATTGATTTAGTGGCATATACCACTAATTGGGAAGTAGGCATATGCCACTATCTTGTCAATGATACGGACGGGGATTATTTGAGGGGAGCAGCCGGGCCTCATTCGCCGGCGCCAAGGACCATCATGTCAAAGGACAGCTTGCCCGGCCTCACGCTCTGCAACAACGCCGCGCTGCGCCGCGCGGCGCGCAAGCTCGGCAAGTTTTATGATGATGTGGTGGAGCCGTCAGGCCTCAAGGCGACGCAGCAGGGCCTGCTCTACCAGATCCATATCGGCGACGAGCCGGCGATGGGGGCCATCGCCGCGTCGCTGATCATGGACCTGTCGGCGCTCGGCCATACGCTGAAACCACTGATCCGCGACGGCTATGTCGAGACCTTCGCCGATCCGGAGGACCGCCGCGTCAAGCGTGTGCGGCTGACGCCGCAGGGGCTGGCCAAGCTTGAGGCCGCGATGAAACTGTGGCAGATCGCCCAGCAGCGTTTCGAGCATGTCGTCGGCAGGGACAAGGCTGAAAAGCTGCGCGCGGCGCTGGATGACATCGCCGCGCTGGATTTCGATCTGCCGCCGGCCAGCTGAGCCGGCCGACGGCTTTCAAAGAGATTACTCGGCAGGCATCTCTACAGGCCGAGCCGCCCGGCGGCCGGCCACCACGATGCCAAGCCCGATGATCGGGAAGATCGCGGCGACCAGGCCGAGATCGGCCGGCGCGCCGTAGCGCAGCACGGCACCGCCGACCACGGCGCCCAGCGCCACGCCGAGATAGAGTGCCGAGGCGTTGAGGGACAGCACGATCGGGGCGGCATCGGGCGCCAGCTTGATGATGCGGCTCGCCTGCGCCGGCGGGAACGCCCAACCGACGATGCCCCACGGCACCATCATCGCCATCAGAGCCGGCCCGGCAATATGGTGCGGCAGGAACGTCGGGATGACCGACAGCAGGACCAGCATGCCGGCACTCAGCGCCAGCGACCAGCCGACGGTGCGGGTCGCGCCGAACCGGTCGGCAGCCTGGCCGCCGCCAATGTTGCCGATGACGGCGCCGACGCCGAAGGCAAGCAGCATGCCGGGCAGCGCGATCTGGGTGAGACCGCCGCCCTCGATGGCAAGCGGCGCGACATAGGCAAAGACGGTGAAGGCGCCGATCAGCGCCAGCACTGTCGTCAATAGGATCGGCATCACGCCGGGACGCAGCGCTGCCGCCAGCCTGCGCTTCAAGGGCAGCCTGGTGCCAACGATGCCCCGCGGCAGCCGGTACCACAGGATCGCGCCCGCAAGCGCGCCAAGACCGGCGATGGCAAAAAAGGTGCCGCGCCAGCCGGCAACGGTGGCAACGAGCGCGCCCAGTGGCGCGCCCAGGGCAACGGCCACCGTGGTGCCGCCGACGACGACGGCGATGGCACGCGCCCGGTGATGGTCATCGACCAGCGCCACCGCGGTGCCTTGCGCGGTTGCGGCGAACAGGCCCGACGACAGCGCCATGACGATGCGCGCGACCAGCAGCAGTTCGAAGGAGGAACTCAAGGCAGCGGCGATGTTGCCGAGCACGAAGAACACCAGCGTCCACAGGATGACGCGGCGCCGGTCCCATTCGCCTGTCAGCGTCGCCAGGATCGGCGTGCCGATCGCATAGGCGAGCGCAAAGGCGGTGATCAGCGTGCCGGCCAGCGGAATGGAGATACCGGCATCCGCCGCGATGTCGGGCAGAAGGCTGGAGATGACGAAGCCTTCGGTCGAGATCGTGAACGATCCGAGCGCGAGCCAGAAAAGGCGCTTGTCCATGGCGGGATGTCCTTAGTTCAAAAGTTATTGAACAATTGGACATAATAGGGCATCATGTCAATGAAGCCAGGGAAAAATAGCTGAACCTTCCTGACAGCCCTGTGTCAGGACAGGTCGGAAGCATCGGCGCCAGACGGAGAAAGGTCGCGTGCGGGCCAACAATGATGGATGCGTTGAAATCGGACCCGACTGTGCTTAGTTTCGAGCCATGACCTTGCCACACCCCAATACGGACCAGATCAGCCTGCCGATTGTGCTTGGCGTGCTCGGCGACCCGACCCGGCTCGCCATCGTGCGCTATCTCGCCAGCAAGCAGGGCGTGCCGCTGAACTGCAGCCAGTTCCTCGATTTCGGCTCGAAGACCAATCTGAGCTATCACCTGGCCAAACTGCGCGAGGCCGGCGTCACCCGCGCCGAAGTGGTCGGCACCAACCGCATGATCACACTGCGCCGCGCCGATCTCGACGCCCGCTTCCCCGGCCTGCTCGACAGCGTCATCGCCGCCGCCGGCGACGATCCGGCACTGCCGGCGGTCGGCGGCCACGACATCGAAATCCACGCCTGACCTTGCAGAACTTGGGTTCCTCGCCCCACGGACGTGGGCAAAAGGAAAAGCGGCGTCACACAGGAGCCTCCCGAAAATGCGCATCGCCGTCCTCGCCGATATCCACGGCAATGTGCTGGCGCTGGACGCCGTGCTTGACGATCTGAAGCGGCGCGGCGGCGCCGACCTGACCGTCAATCTCGGTGACAGCGTTTCCGGCCCGCTGTGGCCGCGCGAGACGTTTGCGCGGTTGGAGGCGCTGAACCTGCCGACGGTGCGCGGCAACCACGACCGCCGTGTCGCCGCCGACCCCGCTGATGACACCATGTGGCCCTCCGACGTCTATGCGCAGGCGCGGCTGACCGAGACGCAGCGCCAGATGCTTTTCGCCCAGCCGCTGACGCTGGAGATCGCACCCGGAATCATCGCTTTCCACGCCCGTCCCGACCATGACGAGAAATATCTCGCCGATACCATCGTCAATGGCCAGCTGGTGCGTGCGCCGTTGGCGGCGATCCGGCGGCGGCTGAAGACGCTCGACCCGGCTTGCCGCATCGCGCTGTGCGGCCACAGCCACCGCGCGGAACTGATCCGCGTCCCCGATGGTCCCGTCATCTTCAATCCGGGCAGCATCGGCTGCCCTGCCTATGACGATTCCACACCGCCGGCGCATGTCTCCGAGCAGGGCTCGCCGTATGCGCGCTACGGCATCGTCACCTTGGGCAGCAACGGCCAGCCCGACCGCTTCGAGGCCATCGCCGTCGACTACGACCACGAGGCGGCCGCCAGGCAGGCCGAACAGGCGGGCCGGCCGGAATGGGCTCACGCGCTCAGAACCGGCTTCATGCCCCTGCCCGGCTGAACGCTCTTGCGTTCATGCCCGGCTGAACGCTCTTGCGCGTTCACGCCCGTGCGGCTGAGCTGCCTCACGGCCCGGCGGTCCGGGTTGAGGCTGGCGAAACGGCGAGCCGAATTTTCGGGCTTACATGGCGCCGCATCGTCCCTTATAAAACCGGCCGGGCTTGCGGCGGGCTCGATCCGCCGCGGCACGGTATCAGCGCACGGCCAAACGATGAGGCGCACAGTTACGCTCCGAACAACCCTCCATGCGCTGATTGCGGCTCCGCTGTTGATGACGGCGTGGCCGGTGATTGCCCCCGCTATGGCTGAAGAGATGGCCCAAGAGGCGCCGGAGCTCGTCATCTCCGTCGTCACCGGTCTGGCGCCGGACGACCTTCTCAAAGTCCGCACCACCGCATCACCGGTCGCCACGGTCGAGGCGCGGCTGAGCAGCGGCGACATGGTCACCAATCTCGGCTGCAACGACATCAACGGCTACAAATGGTGCAAGGTCGAAAGCACGGGCAAGGAGAAGCTGAGCGGCTGGGCGCCGGCGCGCTATCTCATCCCCCTCAATCCGGCCCCCTATGTCGAAGGCGAGACAAGACCGGCCGATGCGCCGGTGGTTGCCTCCACCGGCAGCGCCAATGACGCCGGGCACGCCTCGGCGCCGGATCAATCGCAGGCTACTGGCTCAGCCAACAGCGCGCCGGTCCCGCCGCCCGACCTGACAGCGCGGCTTGGCGGCGCCGGCCCGGCAGCCGAAAGCACGCCAAAATCCGCCGCCGAAATCGGCCGCGCCGCGATGCAGGATGCGTACGTACGGGCGCTGGCGGCGCCTGACGTCCCGCCGGATCCCGAGATTCCCTGCGCCCGCTATGTCGGCCAGCCAATGGAGCGCTGCAAGGTCAACGTCGTACGCACCGCCGACAAGGCAGACGTCACGGTCACCTGGCCCGACGGCGGCACGCGCATCATCTCCTTCCGTGCCGGCCAGCCGGCTGGTTCCGACGCGCCCGGAGACTTCCGCTTCACCCGGGAAGGCAGCCTCAACATGATCCGCGTCGGGGTGGCCGAGCGGTTTGAGATCACGGATCAGCTGGCGCTGCGGAATTAGAATTTATGGGAGTAAGGGAGTAGGGGAACAAGGGAGTATGTTTGGAATGCCTTCGAACCCACCCTACTCCCCTACTCCCCTACTCCCCTA
>NZ_RZTE01000085.1:0-4786 GCF_003997415.1 Mesorhizobium sp. M7A.F.Ca.MR.245.00.0.0
CCCGTCAACGATTGCCAGTGCCTTCGCGGAAGGCGACATCCTGCAAGTCTTGTTCCTCTCGGTCCTGTTCCTCTCGGTCCTGTTCGGCGCGGTCTGCCGCTACAACGGCCGCTCGCTCTTCTCTCTCGTCCGATACATCAAGGACGAGCTGCTGCTCGCAATGTCCTCCTCAGAGGCCGCGCTGGCCTCGCTCATGGAGAAGATGGAAAAGGCCGGCGCCACGCATTCGGTCGTGGGTCTCATTCCATTCAATCTGGACGGCACGAATATGATGCTCGCCGCCCTTTTCATCGCCCAAGCGACGAAAACTGATCTCCCGATCGGCTGCCGGATCCTCATGCTGTTTGTCGCATTGTTCCCTTCGAACGGAACAACCCGCATTACCGGTGCAGGCCTCGTCACAATGGCTGCAACGCTCTTTCTTGTTCCGGCCGCACCGGTCACCTCCGTGGGGCTTATTCTTGGCGTTGATCAGCTTATGTCCGAATGCCACGCGCTGACGGTTTTTCTCCGCAGCGTAGCGGCAACGCTGGCTGTCACCCGGTCCGGGGCGAGCGGGATAAACGACGATTCGGGGAGCGCCTCACTAGCGGACCGTTCAGCGCTCTGGCGGTGGACGGTCAAGTCGCCCGGCGTGGTGAACACAATTCCCCGTGCGAACGACGCTCAGCTATTGGGGTGGACCCGATGGCGCAAAGCCGTATTTGAGAAACCGCCAGATCGCACCGGCACTTTTGCGCCTGTAGCAACTGCGGGGCACGATTCAAAACTGACCCATTTTACACCAAAAAGGCGGGCCGTTGCTGCCACGCCGTCCATGGATTGGAGACTCATGTCTAAGCCGACTGCCATCACTGTCGCAGCTCTTCTTTTACTCCTCGCCTTGCTGGCGAGCCAATATAGCGCGAACCTGCACCGGCAGGCGTGGTCGACCGACAGGCAAAAGTGGAGCGGCGCATTCGACAACTATCTCCTTCGCCAATCGCCGGCAACCCGCAAGGCGATGCCGTTCTGGTCATATTCAATGACTACCACAACTGTCCGCATTGCAGACTGGCTGATATCAACTACCAAAAAGCCTTCAAGCATGAACCCAATCTGAAGCTTGTGATCAAACAGTTCCCGGTCCTGGGACCGGATTCCCAATTCCCAGCCTTCGCCGCACTCGCCTCGAGAAAACAGGGAAAGTTCGACGAATTCCACCGCGCCCTTATGATTTCCCCCAGTTGAAGGGTCACTCTCAAGATCGCAGCGCGTGTAGGCCTTGACGTTGAGCAGCTCAAGCGGGAATGCAAGATCCGGCCATCGCAGATGAAATGCACGCGTCCGCGCACTCGCGAAAGGTCTGCACTTAGACGGTACGCCCGCGTTGGTGGTCGGCGATATAGTGGCCGCCGGACCTTGTGGACATGGCCAGCTTGCAACGCTTGCATCGCCGATGCGCGCTCAAAGCGTGCTGGCTCTCGTGCGGGGCAGCATCTGTAGATCGGCCACGCTGTTGTTGCCGGAGCGTGCCGTTTGTGGCAGCTGGCTTGCTGTCGCTCCTCGTAATCTTGTTGCGGTCATCCAGCTGCCGTGGGCGCCAACAACAATCCTGAGCGCCCGCGCCTGAAGTCGCTGGCCGGGTGCTCGTGAACCGAGCCCGCTTTTCTTCGGCAAGCTCAGGCGGTCTTGGCCCTGCGGCATCGCCCCCTGGCGCGGGGCAGCCTTCGGCTGCTGACGGTCGCCGGCCTGTCGGCCGGCGTCTTTCTATTGTGGCCTTCCCCCTGGCGCAGGGTGGGCAGCACTCCCTTCTAGGCCCGCCGCGGCGTCCCGCAACCCTTCGCTTGTCGCTTTCGGGTCCTCCACTCCGTTCCGGTCCTGCTGATGCAGTCTGCCTCCGACGGCGGGCCTTTCCGGTCGCTTTTGCCGCCCACCCCGCTTCCGGGGAGGGCGCGCGATTGTAGAGCGGAGGACATCACGATGCGTGCAAACAACAAACGTTGCGGCAGCCGACAGGCTGGCGCAGACAGTGGCGGGCGCACCGGCGCCAGCCTTTATCAGGAAATCACCGACCGCATCATTGCCGAACTGGAGCGCGGCACCGTGCCATGGGTCAAGCCGTGGGGCAGGGCAAGGACAGGCCTCGGCCTGCCGCGGAATGCGGCCACCCAGCGCCGATATTCCGGCATCAATATCCTGATCCTGTGGGGCGCGGTCATCGAGCGTGGTTTCCCCAGCCAGAACTGGCTCACCTTCCGGCAGGCGCTTTCGCTTGGCGGCAATGTCAGAAAGGGCGAGCACGGCACCACCATCGTTCACGCTGACCGCTTTGTTCCCAAGAACGAAAAGCAACGCGCCGACACCGATGGCGACGAACCGCAGGCGGTGCCCTTCCTGAAGCGCTTCACCGTCTTCAATGTCGCGCAGTGCGATAATCTGCCCGAACATCTTTACGACGCCGGCGAGCCTCTGCCTGAGCGCGAGATTGTCCCGCAGGCCGAGGCGCTCATTCATGCAACCGGCGCTGATTTTCGCATCGGCGGCGAGCGCGCCTTCTACATGCCCGGCAGCGACACCATACAGGTGCCGCCGCAGCCGGCTTTCTTCCACCAGATCGACTATTACCGGACCTGCTTTCACGAGCTTGGCCACTGGACCGGCCACCCGAGGCGACTCGCGCGCGACCTGTCCGGCTCCTTCGGGTCCAACACCTATGCGCGCGAGGAACTCGTCGCCGAAATCGCATCAGCCTTCATCTGCAGCAGTCTCGGCATCGAGCCGACCGTGCGCCATGCCGACTACATCGGCTCATGGCTGACGGTTTTGCGCGAGGACAACCGCGCCATCTTCCGCGCCGCAAGCCATGCCTCGAAAGCCGCCGATTTCCTGCTTGGCCGCAATGTCGATGTCGAAGGTGAGGCACATGCCGAAACCGCCTATGGGACCGCGCAATCCTCACACGCGACCGCCTTGCGCCTCTGATGACGCAAAGCCGCGCGCAACCAACTCGACAGTTCTTTTGAGGTTGCCCTAACACCGATGGCCGGCGTTGGCGTGGATCGTTCATCGGACCGAGGTTCGCAAAAAAAGAGGGCGGCATTGATGCCGCCCTCTCAGACTGCTGACAAACCCCTGGCATTTGCTGGGGGTTTTTGATTCACTGGGTCATGTTGAAGCGACCCGCCCCTGAACAGACCGCGCTCGAGATGGTGACGCTGGATCAGTTGGTTCCTGCCGATCACCTTTTGCGCAAGATCGACCGTGTGATCGATTTCACCTTCATCCACGATCTGACCGCGCCGCTGTATTGCCCCGACAATGGCCGCCCGCCGCTCGACCCGACCTTGATGTTCAAGGCGCTGTTCATCGGCTACCTGTTTGGCGTTCGCTCGGAGCGGCAGCTGGTGCGCGAGATCGAGGTCAATGTCGCCTATCGTTGGTTCCTGCGACTGAAGCTGACGGACAAGGTGTTCGACGCCTCGACGTTGAGCCAGAACCGGCGGCGGCGTTACGACGACACCAGCGTGTCGCAGGCGATCTTCGACCGCATTGTTGAGCAGGCGATCCGGGCGGGCTTGGTCGACGGCACGGTGCTGTACACCGACTCCACCCATCTGAAGGCCAACGCCAACAAGGGCAAATACGATCTTGCCATGATCGCCAAGTCGCGGGCCGACTATTGGGCCGACCTCGATCGTGCGATCGACACCGAACGGGCGCTGCATGGCCAGAAGCCGCTGAAGCAGAAGGAGCGGCGGCCTGCGGTTAAGGAGACCAAGGTCTCGCGCACCGACCCCGACAGCGGCTACATGGTACGCGAGGGCAAGCCGAAGGGCTTTTTCTATCTCGACCATCGCACGGTGGATGCGGCGCACGCCATCATCACCGACACGCACACGACGGCGATCGTCCACGATTCGACCGTCTACCTGTCGAGGCTCGATCCGCAGGGGCAGCGCTTCGGCTTTGATGTCGGCGCCGTCGGGCTGGACGCCGGCTATGCCACGGCAGGCATCGCCAAAGGACTGGAGGATCGGGCAATCCGCGGTGTCACCGGTTATCGTCGCCCCAGACCGCCCAAGCCCGGCCATGATGGGTCCGTCCTCCTTCACCCATGAGCCGGCGGCTGATGGCTATCGCTGCCTACAGGGCCAGATGCTGGCCTACGCCACCACCGACCGCAATGGCTACCGCCACTACAAGAGTGACCCGGCTATCTGCCGCGACTGCCCGCTGCTTGCCTCCTGCACCAGCAATGCCAAGGCCCAACGCACCATCATCCGCCATGCCTGGGCCGATGCGAAGGAGCGCACCGACGCCAACCGGCTGACCGCATGGGGCAAGGCTATCTACCGCCGCCGCAAGGAGACCGTCGAGCGCTCCTTCGCCGACGCCAAGCAACTGCATGGTCACCGCTATGCGCGGTTCCGAAGTCTCACCAAGGTCGCCTGCCAGTGCCTGATCGCCGCCGCCGCCCAGAACATCAAAAAGATCGCCCTTTGCCTGTGCCCGAAACCCAAGCCGGCCCGCGCATGAGGCTCAATGCCTCTTGTCAAAATCTCCTGACACAAACAGTCCAAGACACTTCAATCACATAACAAAAAACCCCGCCGAAAATCGACGGGGTTTGTCAGCAGTCTGAGAGGGCGGCATTGATGCCGCCCTCTCGTTGCGAAAGCTGCCAGAGCTGGATTAGAAATCCATGCCGCCCATGCCGCCCATGCCGCCGCCGCCCATGCCGCCAGGCATGCCGCCGCCAGCCGACTCCTTCTTCGGAGCCTCCGCGATCATGGCTTCGGTGGTG
>NZ_RZTE01000086.1:0-3741 GCF_003997415.1 Mesorhizobium sp. M7A.F.Ca.MR.245.00.0.0
CATGGGCGCGGCATGCAGGATTAACCGAGCCCAGCCGGTCATGAGTGCGGCCGGCCGGGTCGGGCGATAGGCAGTCATGCCCTGCCCTTCCTGCGGGTCAAGCACTCCGAAAAAACATTTCCCCCATAAATGCTAGATCTTCCGTTGCCTTTTCGCGGGCTTCTGCGTGAGGTGAGGCACGCCATCCATGGCATGTGGCACACGCACGCGATGCCAGTGCACGGTCGTTTTCTCGGCAAGGCCGTTCTCTACCTCGACCCGCACGCGCTCGCCCTGACGGACCCGGATTTCCGGGCCTGGAACGGGCCTTCGGCGCGCAATCGAGCCCGGTTCACCCGGCCCAATGGCGTCCACTTTGGGGGCGCATGCACTGCAGACCCGCTGGACCTGATCCGGGAGAGGATGGGCGCGGCGATTGGAATAGCTATGAAAGCGCATCGGACCGTGGAACTGCGCGCGCAGACTTTCGGAGGAAGGCTCGCTTTTAAACGTTATCGTGCAACTCTGACCGTTCTTCGCCTTGGCGGGTGCCGCGGAAGAATCCCGGGTTCTGCGAGCGCTGCGAGAACACCTGCGGTCGATCCTGTACCACAATCTCGCGAAGCTCGATGCTCTCTACAAACGATGTCTTGGATTCTCACGCCCTTATTTCAGCACTTCGCTCGCTTGCCCGACTCGGCCGCGGTCAGCCTTCACCGCCAATTTTATTGGCGCAGCGACGTTCCTATCGGTTCAGGCGAAGCTTCTTGAACCTGCCGCTCTCTCGTTGCCCTGGCACGATTAATCGTCCTCTCAGTCTGTCATTGGCGGAGTCGCTCCTGAGGCGCGCGCCGGCGAGTTCGAGGAGCGCGTGGCTATCTCCTCGGTCCAGCCGGATTCCGCTGCGCGCTCAGCCAATTCCTGGAAGGCCGATTCCAAGGCGAGCTGGCATTGAAGGCCGCGGTCCGGATGGTCGACTAGCTTGGTTCCACGATCGCAATGCTTGATCGCTTCATTGCAGGCCATGGGCTCTCGCCCTCTCCTTTTGCCACACGAGGCGCCAGCTCACGTGTTGTGCGCCCCGGCAACCGCTTTCACCAGCCGCTCCAGCGATCCCGCGCGCTCCAGCTCCGCAAAGAATGATGCGGCGTGACGCTACCCAGCCGGT
Source organism: Mesorhizobium sp. M7A.F.Ca.MR.245.00.0.0 (assembly GCF_003997415.1). NCBI lineage: Bacteria > Pseudomonadati > Pseudomonadota > Alphaproteobacteria > Hyphomicrobiales > Phyllobacteriaceae > Mesorhizobium > Mesorhizobium sp. M7A.F.Ca.MR.245.00.0.0. The sequence goes on from NZ_RZTE01000086.1 coordinate 1,148, forward strand.
GCTTCTCGGCCATTTGCACACATAGGGATAGTCGACCATGAAATCGGACCGAGGCGAGGCGTTGGACGTTTCAGTCTTGGTCTGAATGCGCCGCCCACGAGCCGATCGGCCTTCTCGATGATTTGGCGCACCCTCGTTGTCGACAAGCCATGTTCCTGAGCCAGGTCGGCGAAACTCTTGCCCTTCAGAAAGCCGTCGACCAGGGCTATGTTCCTATCGACGGTCGGCTAAATCCCAGCAGGCGCGCGCAGTTTTCCGGCATCATTCCGTTTGTTCATCCGCTTGTCCGCGCCCCCTGCAAATCCTACCGGGCCAAATCGGTGCTTGGAAGACCCACTCATGTCATGGCCTCGGGAAAGTACAAGGCCGACGGTTATGTGAATACGAAAGATGCTGGCGATCACCATGATCGTTGGTGACCGCTGACCTCCCCAATGTCGGCTTCGACGGCACACCGGGAGCTCTCGGCAATGTTGAATAATTCCGTTTGAAGATGGTTGACTTCGTCGTCGAGGCTCGATCCATCAGGATCGGTATCGACGATTCTATATTTGAGAAACCCAAATTCGTTTGACTCGCGCAATTCGCTGTACGGCGTATCATCGCAAGCGCGGGATTCCGACATCCTGCGAAGTGCCCGCGTTGCTGGAATCGATTTTGCGGAAGTAAAAAGGCCCCGGCGCTGGGTCGGCGCGCAGGGCCTTCAGGCATGTACGAGCTACCAGCATGTCCAGTTATGATCGTGCGCTATCATAATGAACAAACGGTGAATGATCGCTATCCGAGGTGCAGGGCGGGCGAGATGGTGGGGCGGTGGGGGACCTGTACCGCTGCAGCGGGGCCACGAGCAGCGACTCGAGCCATGCGCCACGCTGCAGGACCTCGATTTCGGGCCAAGCCTCGAGCCCGCAACTCGCCTTGCTTCTCGGAAATCATAAGGCTTTGTGGGGCGGTTAAGCAGCGCGATATGGCCGCGGCGATACGAAGTTTTCATCTTTACCCTGTTCAGACGGTCAGGCTGCCTTCGCCGCCGGCTTGGCTGCCTTGACATGGGTTATACTGCGGCGACCGTCGACGCCGATCGGAACGTCACCGTCAACCGTAGCGCGACGCACAACCCGGTGCTGGTCGCCATAGTCGTTGACCGCATAATGCTGGTTAGCACGGTTGTCCCAGATAGCGACGTCGCCTACTTGCCAGCGCCACCGCACGGTATTTTCCGGGGCAGTGACGTAGGACTGGAACACCTCGTAGAGTTTGGCGGAATCGCTCTTGGAAAGGCCGACGAGGCGCTGCACGAAATTGCCGAGCAGCAGCGACTTCTCCCCGGTTTCCGGATGGACGCGCACGACCGGATGCTCGGTCTCGTAGATCGTCGATGTGAAAACTTCCTCGAAGTGCTTCTTCTCTTCGGCTGTGGCGCGCGGGCGCACGGCTGCGTAGTCGTAGGCATTGCTATGAATAGCCCACAGATTGTCCGCCAATATTTTGAGCGGCGCCGGCAGATTCTCGTACGCGGCGTGCGTGTTGGACCAGATCGTGTCGCCCCCCGCCGCCGGAATGACGACGCCACGTAGGACCGAGAATTTCGGATAGGCATCGACGAAAGTCACATCGGTATGCCACTGGTCTGGCCTGCCACCGCCACGGCCGGAATCGAGATTGAGGATTGAGGCCGTGCCGGCTGCCGGCCCCTGCGTGGGATGAGGTACAAGGTTACCCAGACGCCGCGCGAACAATTCCTGCTCCGCATCGTCGAGATGCTCCTGGCCGCGGAAGAAGATCACCTTGTGTTTTAGAAGAAGCTGGTTGATGGCTGCTATCGCTGCGTCCGAAAGGTCTCCACCAAGGCGAACGCCTCTGATTTCAGCTCCAACACGGCTGGTCAGCGGTACAACGTCGGAGTCAGGAATTCTCTTCGTCAAGCTCGAAAGCCAAAATCCCGGCGGATCGATCAAGGATCGCATTGCGTTGTCGATGATCGTTAATGCCGAACAGCGTGGCCAGCTCGCGCCGGGCGGTACAATCATCGAAGCGACCGCTGGCAACACAGGGCTCGGCCTGGCCTGGCGGCACGAAGCGCGTGATCGCGTGTCCAAAAGCTGACAGCGTCAGACAAATGTCAGGTTCATTACAACCAACATCTGGGCACTGACGAGGTTTTTCGAAGCAATGGGCGCTAACTGCGCGCTGAGCGCGTTGGCATGGCTTTTGAGACTGAGTGACTGTGACTGCACTTAATGGGGCAAGACGAGCGATGCGCTCCTCCCTGAACCCGTGTGCCGTCTCTGAGAGGAAACCAGCTCGTGCAGAAACCTTTGGAAATAGCTTTGGACCGCAACGTGGTATTGCAGATGGAGTCCCCGGCTCCTTCGATTAGAGTCGAGAACTGGCTGCATGGCGAGCCCCTCACGAGCTTTGAGCCCGGCAAGTGTACATAGTCGAATTTTGGGCAACTTGGTGCGGCCCATGTGGGACGGGATGCCCCATCTGATCCAGCTGCAGGGCGTCGCCAGGCGCGCCATCTGGACAGCAGGAGCTGGACTATGGGCAAGGTAACAGGCTTTCTCGAAATCGACCGGCAGGTGCACAAG
>NZ_RZTE01000087.1:0-3607 GCF_003997415.1 Mesorhizobium sp. M7A.F.Ca.MR.245.00.0.0
ATCTGCCCAGCGTCCATGAAGATCACCCGGTCGGCAACCGCACGCGCAAAACCCATCTCATGCGTTACACACACCATGGTCATGCCGTCCCGAGCCAATCCCGTCATCGTCTCTAGCACCTCGGAGACCATTTCCGGATCGAGGGCGGAGGTCGGCTCATCGAACAGCATGACAGCCGGTTCCATGCACAGGCTGCGGGCAATCGCCACGCGCTGCTGCTGTCCGCCGGACAGCTGGATGGGGAACTTGTTCGCCTGTTCGGGAATGCGGACCCGCTCAAGGAACTTCAGTGCGGTCTTGCGCGCCTGCTTTTCCGATACGCCCTTCACCCACATTGGGCCGGCCATGCAGTTCATCAGCACCGTCATGTGCGGAAACAGGTTGAAGTGCTGGAAGACCATGCCGACGTTGGAGCGCACGGTGGCAACGTTGGTCATCTTGCCATGTAAGGCAACGCCGTTGACGACGATGTCGCCCTCTTGATGCGCCTCCAGGCGATTGAAGCAGCGGATGAGCGTTGATTTGCCGGAACCCGAGGGCCCGCAGATCACGATCCGCTCGCTTGTGGACGATCAGGTTGATGTTCTTCAGCGCCTGGAATTGGCCGTACCATTTGGAAACGGACTTGGCTTCAATGATGGCCGGAGCGCTCATCGCACCTTGCTCCTGTGGTAATGCCGTTCGATCCGCGATTGGACCAGTTCGAGGCAGATCGACAGCATCCAGTAGATCATGGCTGCCGAGATCAGCATCTCCATGTGCTGGAAGGTCTTCTGTCCGAGGGTGCGCGCCAGGAACATCAGCTCCCACACGCCGATGACCGAGACCAGCGAGGAATCCTTCAGCATCGAGATGAACTGGTTGCCCGTTGGCGGAATGATGACCGGCAATGCCTGCGGCAGGATGATGCGACGCATGGTCAGCGTGAAGCCGAAGCCCATGGAGCGCGACGCCTCCCACTGGCCGCGATCGATGCTCTGTATGCCGGAGCGGAAGATCTCGGTCATGTAGGCGCCGTAGCAGAGCGATAGCGCCAGGATGCCGGCCGGAACCGCATCAATGACAAAGCCGAGCTGCGGCAGCCCGAGATAGATCAGATAGACCTGCATGAGTAGCGGCAGGCCGCGGAAGAAGGAGGTGTAGAAGCTGGCGATGGCGTAGGCGAAGCCATTGCTAGAAAGCTTGGCCACCGCACCGGCGACGGCGATGACGGAAGCGATAACGATCGAAATGGCCGAGACGTAGAGTGTGGTGACAACGCCCTGGCTAATCAGGAACGGCAGCTTCTCCCTGATAAAGGGCAGGCTGAGATGGAACGTTTCGAAGAAGGCGATGAACAGGAGCAGCAGTTCGAGCCAGACGATGCCGATCTGGAACTTGAGCGGCGCGAAGCCGATCAGCACGACGTTCAAGGTGAAGATCACCGCTATGGCAAAAGCAATGGCAAAGCGGCCGTAGAAGCCACTCACCGACGGTTCGCCGATCACGGGGCGCATCAGTTCGGCAAAGCTGGTGCTCGACATGTTGAAAGCCATGAAGAGAAGCAGAACGACGCCGAACATCGTAGCCACGAACCAGGGTTTGTGGACGAGGATTTCGGCTTCGACGGTATCGGGATAGAGCATCTTTGAGCACCGGCTGTTCGGCGGCCTGCCGGGGGGCAGGCCGCCTTTGAAAGGGGCTAGTTGGTCTTCGAATAATCCTGCCCGTACCACTTTTCGGAGAGCTTGCTCAGCGTGCCATCCTCCTTCATCGCTTTCACGGCGTCGCCGATCTTGGCGGAGAGTTCGGGATCGCCGCGTTCGATGGCAATCGCCAGCGGCTCGTAGAATACCGGATCGCCTAGTTGCTTGATCGGGTAGCCGGCCTTCTCGGCATCGAGGATCGACGGTAGCGAAGAGACCACCGCGTCCAGGCGCACGCCGTCGCCGAGGCGGAGGTCGTCAAAGGCGGTCGTCGAATTCTCGTAGGAGCGGACCTCCTTCGGGTTGAGCTTGTACTCGAATGGCGGCGCGCCGGCGGCGTCGAGCGTCAGATCCTTCTTGGCATAGGCCTCGAAGGTGGAGGTGCTGGTGGCGCCGACCACCTTGCCGTCGAGATCTGCCAGCGTCTTGGCCTTGCTGTCCTTGTGCACGGCAACGGCCGCCGGCGTGTAATAGTAGACCGCCGGAAAATCGAAGATCTCGGCGCGTTTCTTGGTCGGCGTCATCGAGCCGGCATGCATGTCCCAGCGCCCCGCCCAATGGCCGGCGGTGATGATGTCCCAGCCGGGCGTGATGAACTCGACCTTGACGCCGAGGTGCTTGCCGATGGCTTTGGCGACGTCGACATCGAAGCCGTCCAGCTCGTTGCTGGAATTCACGAAGGACTGCGGCGCCCAGTTGGCATCGGTCGCCACCTTGAGCGTGCCGGCCGCCAAAACGCGGTCGAGCACCGCGCCTGCGTGAGCAGGATATGCGCCAAGCGCAAGCGCCATCGCGGCCAACGTCAGCTGTGGTCTGTTCCAGAATGTCATATCCGTATTCCCCTGTTGTTGTTCAGTTCCTTACAGTCACTTCCGTTCAGCCGGTCGTGACGTCCCAATTTCGTGCCGACCTGGTCGGCGTCCTCTCCCAAGGCCCGCCGATTTAGCGACGTCGTGGCCGGTCCGGTCTTCCGATGTCGCGGAGGATGTTTGCCGTCGCCATTCCCCCGATCACAGGGAAGGTCTCGGCCCGCTCCCTGCGAGGTGTCGTGCAGCCAGTGGTGTCCGGCGTTCGCTTTCGCATCGCGAAGGCTGCTATTCATCGGCGCCGCCCCCTTTCCCGCGGTCAGCGTCCATCAGGAAATCGCCCATCAGGGTGGCAACCCGAGCCGGCGCCTCGATCAGGATCGAATGACGAAGTCCGGGCAGGATGGCGAGTTGCGACCCTTGCATCTGTTCGTGCATCAGCCGTGCCATCCGCGGGCTGGAGCCCTGATCGTCCTCCCCGGTCACGATCAGCGTCGGGCAGGTGATGCGGTCGAGAATGCCGCCGAAATCGGTCTCGGCCAGAACGCGATAGGCGGCCGCATAGCAGTCGCGGTCGTTTTCAGCGTCACGCCGGCGCAACTCGGCGATGACCTCCGGGTTGCTGTCCTGAAAATCCTCCGTCAGCCAGCGCGACAGCGAGGCTGCATGATGCACTGAGGCATCGCTCGCCATCAGCGCCGCCAGCCGGCCACGCACCGCGTGCCGTTCCTCGGGCGTGCGGCCGGCGACCGTCGACAGCAACACCAGTTTTTTCAGGCGCTCGGCATGCATCAGCGACAGGCGCTGTGCGATCAGGCCACCCAGTGAAAACCCGGCCAGATGGAAGGCGGCAAACCCGACATGGTCGGCCAGCGCCAGCGTTTCCTTGACGAAATCATCGATCTCGTAACGGCCCTTGATCCGGCTGGAGCGGCCATGGCCGCGCAGGTCGAAGGTGAGAACCGAGAAGCGATCTTTCAGTTGGCCCGCCACGCCACTCCAGGCTTCGAGATAGGAGCCGACTCCATGGATGCAGACCAGCGGCAACCCACCCTCACCCTCAAGGCGCCAGTTGAGCAGCACGCCCTCGACATCGAGCTGGCCGGAGCGCGCCAT
>NZ_RZTE01000088.1:0-3544 GCF_003997415.1 Mesorhizobium sp. M7A.F.Ca.MR.245.00.0.0
CCCCACCCGGCCCTGCGGGCCACCCTCCCCTCGAGGGGGAGGGAAAGGTCGTGCCTATCCTGTTCTACCGCTCGATGCTGCTGGCCGCCGATGTCGCGCCAATCGACGCACTTTTTGAAGCTCTGCGACAGCGCGGCATCAACCCAGTCCCCATCTTCGTCTCCAGCCTCAAGGACCCGGCATCCCTGGCGTTCGTGGAAACAGCACTCGCCGCGCTGAAACCCGCCGCCATTATCACCGCGACCGCTTTCGCCTCCGGCGCCGAACCCGGCAATGAGACCCTGTTCGACCGCGCTGGCGTACCCGTCTTCCAGGTCATTGTCGCCACCACCCGCCGCGACATCTGGGAGAACAACCAGCGCGGCCTGGCGCCCGCCGACCTTGCCATGCATGTCGTGCTGCCCGAGCTCGACGGCCGCATCCTGGCCGGCGCCATTTCCTTCAAGGGCGAGAGCGAGATCGATCCAGCACTTGGCCACCGCGCTTTCGCCAACCGGCCGGAACCGGATCGCGTGGCGCAAGTGGCTGACCGCGTCGCGGCCTTTATCCGCCTGCAGGAGACGCCCCGCGCCGAGCGCAAGCTGGCGATCCTGATGCCGGATTATCCGAGCGCCCCCGGCCGCACCGGCTATGCCGTCGGCCTCGACGTGCCGTCCAGCGTGCTGGCCATTCTGCAGGACCTGCGGGATCAGGGCTACGGGGTTGAGGGGATTCCGGAGACGCCGCGTGAGTTGCTGGGGCTGCTGGGGTTGAGCGACGATGGGCTGAGGCTGGACGATTATCTCGCTCTTTCAACAGAATTGCCGACGGGTGCGATTACAGCGGTAGAAGCCGCTTGGGGGACAGCAGAAGATGACTTAGGGCTGTGCGAGGCCCCCTCGCGCGGAAGCTTCCCCTTCCGCGCCGCTACCTTCGGCAACATCACCATCGCCCTCGCCCCGGATCGCGGCCGCTCCGCCGACCGCCGGGCCGACTACCACGACCCGACTTTACCCCCACGCCATGCGCTGATCGCCTTTGGCCTATGGCTGCGCAAGTCGCTCGGCGTCCACGCGCTGGTCCATGTCGGCGCGCATGGCACGCTGGAGTGGCTGCCGGGCAAGACCGTTGCGCTTTCGGAGAACTGCTTTCCCGAGATCGTCACCGGCGCCTTGCCCGTCGTCTATCCCTTCATCGTCTCCAACCCAGGCGAAGCGGCGCAAGCCAAGCGCCGCATCGCCGCCGTCACCCTTGGCCATCTGCCACCGCCGCTGACCGGCGCCGGGCTCGACGAAAACCAACACAAGCTCGAGCGGCTGGTCGATGAATATGCCCAGGCCGACGGGCTAGACCGCCGCCGCCGAGACCGTCTGGCGAAACTGATCGTCGACACCGCGCAAAAGACCGGTCTCGCCTCCGAAGCCGGCGTCGGGAAGACCGACGCCCCGGACGAAGCGCTGCGCCGCATCGACGCCTGGCTCTGCGACCTCAAGGATTTCGCCATCAAGGACGGGCTGCATATCTATGGCCGCGCGCCCGATGACGAGCCCGACGCCATGCGCCGCCAGAGCGCCGACGCCGAGAAGACGGCGCTGCTCGCCGCGCTCGATGGCCGCCACATTAAGGCCGGCCCGGCCGGCGCGCCCGCGCGGGGCCGTTCCGACGTCTTGCCCACCGGCCGCAATCTGTTCACCTCGGACCCGCGGACCATGCCGACGCCGACCGCCTATGACCTGGGCAAGGCGGCGGCGGAGGAAGTCGTGCGCGGCTACATGCAATCGCATGGCGACTGGCCGCGCTCGCTGGTCATCGATCTCTGGGGCTCGGCCTCACTGCGCACCGGCGGCGAGGAAATCGCCCAAGGCCTGGCGCTGATGGGCTGCCGGCCGCAATGGGATTCGGCGACCGGCCGCATCACCGGCATCGAAGTGCTGCCGCCGGCCACGCTCGGCCGGCCGCGCGTCGACGTCACCTGGCGCATTTCGGGCCTGTTCCGCGACATGTTCCCGACCCAGATCGCACTGATCGATGCCGCCGCCAACGCGGTGGCCGCCCGCGACGAGGACGATACGGAAAACCCGCTCGCGGCCAAAACCCGCGCTGACGGCAAGATCAGCCCGCGCATCTTCGGCACCTCACCCGGCACATACGGCGCCGGCGTCGAGGATCTCATGTCCTCCGGCGACTGGAGCGCGCGCGAAGAGATCGGCCGCGCCTATCTCGACGCCACCTCGCATGCCTATGGCGGCGCCGAGGGCGAAGGCGTCTCCGCGCCCGGCGCCTTCGAAACCCGCATCGCCGAGGCCGATCTTCTCGTCCACACCGGCGACGACCCAGGTCGCGACATCCTCGAAGGCTCCGCCGACGTCGCCTTCATCGGCGGCTTTTCCGCAGCCCTTGCGGCGCTCGGCAGGAATGCCGACGTCATCGTGCTCGACACCACGGACCCGCAAAAGCCCAAGCCGCGTTCGCTCAGTGAGGCCGTATCGCGGGTGGTGCGCGCCCGCGCCGTCAATCCACGCTTCATATCGGGACAGATGCGCCACGGCCCACGCGGCGCCTCCGAATTTGCCGAAACCGTCGACCGCCTGGTCGGCTTCGCCGAAACCACGCACGCCATTTTGGGCACGCTGATCGAGGCGGTTCATGACGCCTATCTCGGCGATCCACTGGTCCGCACCTTCATCCTGCGCGAGAACCCCGCCGCTGCCAAGGTCATCGCCGAGCGCTTCCTGTCGGCGCGACGGCGTGGCCTGTGGCATCCCCTGCGCAACTCCATCGACGACGATCTCACGGCCATGATTGCCGAGGCCGAGGCGCTTGGGGTGGCGGCATGAACGCCTTCTCTCGTCGCGGCGCCTGCCCGGCTTTGTCGGTGCCAATGCAAACCGGCGACGGGCTTTTGGTGCGGCTCAACCCGGTTGCTGGAGGCCCGACTTCTGGAGGCCCGACTTCTGGAGGATTGTCGCCGAAGCTTTTGATCGGGTTAGCCGAATCCGCCTTGCGGCATGGCAATGGCATCATGGAAGTCACCGCGCGCGGCAGTCTGCAGATACGTGGGCTGACGACGGACAGCGCGATGCTGCTGGCGGCGGAGGTCGATGCGCTTGATATCGCGGTGCGCACCGGCGTGCCGGTGGAGACCGGCCCGCTGGCCGGCATCGACCCGCAGGAGATTGCCGATCCGCGGCCACTGGCTGAACGGATCAGGGCTGCAATCGAAGAAGCTGGGCTTGCGCAACGGTTGGGGCCGAAGGTTTCGGTGATTGTCGATGGCGGTGGGCAACTTGGGCTGGATTCGGTGACGGCCGATGTTCGGCTTGCTGCAACGCGCAGTGGTGCGAGAATCCAATGGCAGGTGTCTGTCGCGGGTGACGGGCAGAATGCGAAGCCGCTAGCGTTTGCTGATGAAGGTGCGGCTCGCGACATCGCCGTCGCGGCTCTAAGAATGATTGCCGAAAAAGGCCGTGAGGCCCACGCAAGGGATCTGTCGGAGAGACAATTGGCTTCTCTCGCAGGCTGGCATTCTACGGCGCCCCCCTCTGTCCTGCCGGACATCTCCCAC
>NZ_RZTE01000089.1:0-2504 GCF_003997415.1 Mesorhizobium sp. M7A.F.Ca.MR.245.00.0.0
TTCTCCCCGTCACTATACGGGGAGAAGTGCCCGGCAGGGCGATGAGGGGCAGCGCCGGCTTCCACAATTGGTGGTCCCGCCACACGTTGAAACTGTCACCGGTCTGAAGCGATTGCCAAGCCGGCTTGCCCCCAGTCAGCTTGCCTTGACGCGCCGCAGCCGCTATCGCCTGCCCATTGCACACCTGCCCAGGACAGACCATGACCCGACCGATCATCGTGTTCGACCTCGACGGTACGCTGATCGACACAGCGCCGGACCTGCTCGACAGCCTGAACCACAGCCTGGCCGCCAGCGAGATCGCGGCGGTCGACGAAGCCGGCTTCAGGCGTTTCGTCGGCCACGGCGGCCGGGTGATGATCGAGCGGGCGCACGCCGCCCATCAGCGATCGCTTGCCGTCGAGGAGCACGACCGGCTGCTGAAACTTTTCCTCGACCACTACACGCTCAACATCCCCGGCAAGTCGCGCCCCTATCCCGGCGTCATCGAAGCGATAGCTCGCTTCGAGAAGGCCGGCTATATCCTCGCCATCTGCACCAACAAATACGAAGCCAACTCGCTGGCGCTGATCGAGGCGCTCGGCCTGATCAAACATTTCGCGGCCATCGCCGGCCAGGACACGTTCGCCTTCCGCAAGCCCGACCCGCGCCATCTGATCGAGACCATCAAGCTGGCCGGCGGCGACCCGCACCGCGCGCTGATGGTCGGCGATTCGCAAACCGATATCGACACGGCAAAAGCCGCCGGCATCCCCGTGGTGGCGGTCGATTTCGGCTACACCGACCGCCATGTCCGCGAATTCGAACCCTCGGCGGTGATTTCGCATTTCGATGCGCTGACGCTCGATCTTGCGCAAAGGCTGATCGCCGCTGCGGGAAACTGACCGGAAGGCGGCCGGCGCCGCGTCGCAGACAGGGCTGTGAGGGCAGCAAATCCGATCCTCGTCGGAACGCCGAACAGCGCCTTGACTTACCGCACCCGCCTCCCTTATATCGCGGCTCGCTTGGCCTTCGGGCAACGAGCGGGCGATTAGCTCAGCGGGAGAGCACACCCTTCACACGGGTGGGGTCGCAGGTTCAATCCCTGCATCGCCCACCAAAATCCTTACGGAAGTCGGCGATGTCTGGAGATGCACGAGCCGCGATCAGCGCTTCATCGCGTGCAGGATGGCCTGCATGTGCTCTTCCAGGTCGAGTTCACCCCGGGCCTCAGCGGTCAACAGGTAATCGGCCTTGGCCCGGCGGTCGCCTCGGCTGATCGCCGGATAGGAGCAGATGGCCAGCAAGGCTTCCTGTTCAATCCGGTCTGCCGTCTTGCGTTCGTGGCTGCTGCTGCCCGCTTGATGAACAACCCTGTGAAGCTCGACATAGCTGGCTTCATGGGCTCCGATCAGCGCCCGCAATTCGGGCGAAGCCCCTTCCGCTTCGGCAAATTTCGGTTCAATGGCCGAGGCCACGGCGGTGAACGCAAGAAGTGTACGGCGGGTGATTTCGGGCATGCCTCATATCCCTGCTGTCTGATCATGCAGGCACACCATAGCACCGGCGCAACGGTTCGAAGAGATGCTCCGGGGCACGACCGCACTGTCTGCTGACAAAATATATTCGCTTCCGCAGCCCCCGCCCAGCGGCGAGTGTGTCCTTAAGTCGCAATGATTGGCTTCCGAAAAGCAGGGTTTCGGGCTTCATTGACGCTGCGACCGACACCATATGGTGACCTACAGCCCTCCAAAACGAGAGAAGCTCGCTTTGACGCGGTCGCACAGCGGCCGTCAGCCGGCAATGGCTATGAACCAGGAACCTGAAAAACCATGCCAGAAAATGTCAGACTCATTCAGCTAGGCGTCTATCAGTGCCGCTTCCCGGTAAGCGAAGACCGGTCGGTACCCGGCGGTTATCGTTTTTGTGCCGGGCCAACTTCGGCAGATCGCGTCTATTGCGATCACCACCACAGCATCGTGACCGCCGTCGACCCTCGCCGAACCCGTTCAGGTCTCCACCCCGCTCAACGACGCGCCGCCTAAGTCAAGCGGGCGGCGGCCCCTCATTCGGGCAGCTGCAAACCGGTGGACTGAATCGGCACGCATTCCGGCTGCGGAACAAACCGGCACGCCAGCGAGTTTCTGTCCGACGAAACTTGAGGGAAAGCCATGTCCAGATTGCTTCTGGCGACCAGCGTCGCCGTTCTTCTCGCCGGCGGGCCAGCTTTGGCGGCGGACGACAAGCCGCTGCCGCCGCCCAATGCCAAGAAGCTGTCGGAGATCATCGCCAAGGTCGAGCAGCGCGACGGCTTTCGCTATGTGGACGAGGTCGACTGGGACAGCGGCGCCTACACCGTCACCTATTACACGGCGGACAAGGCAAAGGTTGAAATCACCTACGATCCTGTGACGGCGGAGCCGAAATAGGGTTCGTCGTATCAAATTAGCCAGCCCTTCCCGGCGCTGGCGCTGCCCCTCACCTGCCTGCCGGTGTCCAGCCGATAGATGGGTAACAGTTTGAAC